>JAPOON010000622.1 GCA_026713405.1 Gammaproteobacteria bacterium | reverse complement strand
TTGCTGGTTTGGAACGCTATGCGCACAAACGTTAGCATAGAGCACAAAAAACTGTCCACCGAATCAGTGGGTGGATGCTGCCGTGGTGCGGTTTCGCGCCTGGGTCGGAAACACTCGCCCGACTTCCCGGAAACGTCGGCCAGCGGCGTTCCAACCGCATGACCGAAGCGGGAGACGTTATCGTCATCGGCGGCGGCATAGCGGGGTGCTCCGCCGCGTATTACCTGGCGGCGGACGGCGTCCCGGTTACCCTGCTCGAACAGTTCCAGCCCGGCGCAATGGCTTCGGGATTCAACGCGGGCAGCCTGCACGCCCAGATCCCGCCGGAGCCGGTGCTGACCCTCGGGGAATCATGGGCGAGAGGCTTTGCGCCGGCTCTGCCCCTGTTCATCGAGTCCATTGCGCTCTGGCGGGAGGCTGGCGCATCGGTTTCCCGTGACCTCGAGGTTGCCCAGGACGGCGGTCTGGTGGTGGCGGCAAATGCGGCCGAGATGCGCATGCTGGAAGCGAAGATTCGCCTTGACCGCAAGGCAGGCCTGGAGATGGAACTGCTCGACGCCGCGGATCTTCGCAAGCGCGCGCCTTATGTTTCCGCAGGCATGATCGGCGGCGCCTACTGTCCGATCGAAGGCAAGGCGAATCCGCTGGTGGCGGCCCCGGCGTTTGCCGCGGCCGCGCAGTCGCTGGGCGCCCGAGTGGAAGCTGGGCGGCAAGTGACCGGCATCCGGCGGTCCGGCACGGCCTTCGAGGTCGAGACTGCGCAGGGCGTCTACAGTGCGCCGAGCGTGGTCAATGCGGCCGGCGCCGATGCCGGGGCCGTCGCCCGCCTCACCGGAGCCATACTGGAACACCAGCCCTTTTATCAGCAACTGATCGTCACCGAGCGGGCAGCGCCGCTGATCGATTGCCTGATCTATGCAGCGGGCGAGCGGCTGACCCTCAAGCAAACCAAGGCGGGAACCGTCGTCATCGGCGGCGGCTGGCCCGCAGCCCGGGACCCTGACGGTTTCCCGCAGGTATTGCAGTCATCCCTGTCCAACAATCTGCGCGTCGCCAGGGAGGCTGTCCCCGGCATTGCATCCCTGCGCGTGGCGCGCACCTGGGCCGGGGCGGTGAACGCGAGTCCAAGCTGGCGTCCGCTCATCGGGGAAATGCCCGGAATGCAGGGCCTGTTCGTCAACTGGGTGCCCTGGATGGGCTTCAGCGGCGCATTGGCGGCGAGCCGCATCGTGGCCAGCCAGGTACAGGGCCGGCTTCCCCCGGTCGACTTCGACGTGTCCCACTTCGCGCCTTAGCCTGTCTGACGGCCGTGGTTTCGTGCCTCAGTGCCTGAGAATGGAAGAGACGAAATCCCGGGTGCGTCGGCGGCGCGGTTCGTCGAAAATCTGTGCAGGCGGCCCGCATTCGATCAGGCGCCCCTCGTCCATCATGGCGACGCGCGTGGAAACCTCGCGCACGAAAGCCATCTCGTGGGAGACGATGATCATGGTGATGCCTTCGTCGGTAAGCCGGCTGATGGTTTCCAGCACCTCGTTCACGCGCTCCGGGTCCAGCGCGGCGGTAACCTCGTCGAGCAGCAGGATCTCGGGGTTGGTGGCCAGCGCCCTGGCGATGGCGACGCGCTGCTGCTGTCCACCCGATAGCTCCTCGGGGTAGGCATCGCGCTTGTGCGCCATGCCCACCTTCTCCAGCAACGCCGCTGCCTGCCGTTCAACCTCCTGCCGGGGCCGCTTCTTGATCTTGATGGGCGCCACGGTGACGTTGCGCATGACGGTCATGTTCTGGAACAGGTTGTACTCCTGGAAGACGATGGACATCCTCCCGCGCAGGCTCCTGAGGCTGCGGCGGTTCTCGTAGTCGACCCTTTCCCCCGCAATGACAACTTCGCCGCCGCTGGGCGGCGTCAGCCCGATCAGGACGCGCAGCAGCGTGCTCTTGCCGGACCCGGAAGGCCCGATGACGCTCAACACTTCGCCCTGGTCCGCAGTCAGGCTGACGTCGTTCAGCACCTTTTCGGTGCCGTACCTTGACGACAGGCTGACGATTTCAAGATGCGGCAAGGCGCTTCTCCAGTCGGGCCGCAGCGCGGCTTAAGGGGTACGACAATACGAAATAGCACACCAGTATGGCGCCGAAGCCAAGCAGGGGCGAGAAGCCCCGGTTGACCAGCATCTTGCCGGCGAATGTGAGTTCGATGACGCCGAGTTGCGAGGCGAGGGAGGTGTCCTTGACGAACATCACGACGAAGGCCGCCGCGGGCGGCAGGATGACCTTCCAGGATTGGGGCAGGGTAACCATGATCAGGGTCTGCAGGGCGCTGAAGTTCAGGGTGTGGGCGCCTTCGATCTGGCGGCCGGGCACGGATTCGAGGCCGGCCCGAATGATCTCCGAAAGGAAAGCCGTGGACAGCAGGCAGACGGATATGGTGGCGATGCCCAACAGCGACGTGCCCGGCAGCAGGGGTTCTATCACGAACAGCACGATGAACAGGATCACCAGGAAGGGAATGCGCCTGAACGTCTCCACGTAAGCGACGGCGACCAGGCGCAACGGCATCAGCAGGCGAGAACGGGAACCGCGCAGCACGGCAATGGCCATCCCCAGTACGAATCCCGTGGTACAACCAATGACGGTCATACCCAGGGTGCGGCCCATCGCCTGCAGGATGAACACCAGGTTGTGCGGATTGAAGAACGCCGGGGCCTGCTGAATCACGGTATCCAGCATCAGAACACCTTTGCCTTCACCCGGAACATCCAGCGCCCCGCAAGGGCCAGCGATGCGCTCGCGAATACGGTGATTACGATATAGATCACCGCCACCACCGCAAAGGTCTCGATGCTGCGCAGGTTCGCCGTGCTGACGTTGATGGCCCGGCCGGTCAGTTCCTCCACGCCGAACAGGGCTGCCAGGGAACTGCCCAGCACCAGCCAGACAAAAAAGTTCGACAGTGGCGCGTAGATGGTCTTGGCCGTGTGCGGCAGCAACACGTAGCGAACCAGTTGCAGACGCGACATTCCGAGTGTGATTCCCGCATCCATCTCCGACTGCCGTACCGAGATAATGCCCGCGCGGATGATCTCCGTCAGGTAGGCGCCGGCGTTCAGCACCAGTCCGATCAGCACGGCGGTCATTGAGCCGAGCAGAATGCCCGCATCGGGCAGGGCGTAGTAGAGCAGGAAAATCTGCACCAGCGCCGGAGTGTTGGTCAGCGCCGTCACGTAGGTGGAGGCCGTCTTTTTCAGTGCCGGCCCTCCGTAAACCTTGGCGAGGGCTCCGCCAAGCCCGATGATCGCGCCTCCCCAGAAGGAGATGAACGCGATTTCCAGGGTCACCACGGCGCCCCCGAGCAGGTAGGGAATCTCGGTCAATACCTCTGAGAACTGGAAGGTGTAGTTCATCGTTTGGCGTCAGCCACCTGCTATCAGGCGATTTTGTCGGGGATAACCATCAAGTTACTAGATATTATCAGTATAACTTCTTGATCTTTAAAAGAGATAGTCATCCATTCCTTGTGGCCCGCCGCCAAGAATCAGGGAGGGTCCGGCAAGGTTGATCATGGGAAACGGGCTTGCGGGCCGGCGCGATCAATGGTCAGAAGTACGGGTCAGGCTCAAGCGGCGCGGCCATGGGTGTGCCGTACCAATTG
>JAPOON010000621.1 GCA_026713405.1 Gammaproteobacteria bacterium | reverse complement strand
TAACGGATGTACATCATCACTGCCGGGCGGATGATCTCGGGGGAGGTTTTGAAATATCGGAAGGGATTGCTCATTTCCGCAGGCTACAACACTCACCAAGCGATTCAAGCCAAATTCCTCTGACACTGCCACTGGGAACAACTGGGAACCGTAACACCAGTTTTCCCAAAAAAATCAAGGGGTAAACGGTCGAGTCTGTGACCATTCGGAGCATGGTTGGTGCCTGGGGAGAGACTCGAACTCTCACATGGTTGCCCATACCAGATTTTGAGTCTGGCGCGTCTACCGATTTCGCCACCCAGGCAGCGGGTGCCGGCTGCTTCAGGCGCCGGGCGGCGAATCTTACCACCGCGGCCCGGTAGTGCGTAGAATGCGCCGTCCGCGCTTCATTGGTCGGTAAAGCCAATTGCAGAAATCGGATTTCGCCTACGCGCTTCCCCGCGAACTGATCGCCCAGGCTCCCTTGCCGGAGCGTGACGGGAGCCGGCTCATGCACCTCGGAGCCGATGGGCCGGAGCACAGGCAATTCGGCGACCTGCCCGGGCTACTGGCGCCGGGCGACCTGCTGGTGGTGAATGACACCAGGGTCATCAATGCCCGCCTGCATGGCGTCAAGGACACCGGGGGCTCGGTCGAGCTTCTCGTGGAGCGCATCGAGGCGGAGCGGGTCGCGCTCTGCCAGGCCAGGTCGAGCAAGCCGTTGCGGCCGGGACGCACCGTGAATGTCTCCGGCTGGCGCCTCGGTGTGGTGGGGCGCGAGGGCGAGTTCTTCCGCCTGGAGTTTCCGGTACCGGTCAGTGGTTTTCTCGAACGATTCGGCGAGACGCCGCTGCCGCCCTATATCGAGCGCGCGCGCGGGCGTCGCGCCAGCCGCCGCTCCCAGACCGTCTATGCGGCCAGGCCCGGCGCAGTGGCCGCTCCCACCGCGGGTCTGCATTTCTCGGAGGGCTTGTTCAGGCGGCTGGCCGAACGGGGAGTGGAGGTGTCGACCATCACCCTGCATGTCGGCGCCGGCACTTTTCAGCCCGTTCGCACCGAGGATATCGCCCGGCACCGCATGCACGCCGAGCGCTACGAGATTTCGGCCGAAACCGCGGCGAGCATTTATGCCTGCAAGCAGGTGGGAGGCCGGGTGGTGGCGGTCGGGACGACGGTAATTCGTGCACTGGAGACCGCGGCTGCCTCACCGGGTGGCATCGGGGCCGGTGCGGGCGAGACCCGCCTGTTCATTACGCCCGGTTACCGCTTCCTTGCGGTGGATGCGCTGCTCACGAATTTCCACCTGCCCGAGTCCACCCTGCTGATGCTCGTCTGCGCGTTTGCGGGCCACGACAGGGTCATGTCGGCCTATTCGGAAGCCATTGCCGCGCGCTACCGGTTCTTCAGCTACGGTGACGCCATGTTCTGCGAGCGCGCGGCGAGTGTTTGAGGTTCTCGCACAGCACGGGCAGGCACGCCGCGGGCGCCTGACCACCCCGCACGGCGCGGTGGAAACCCCGGTCTTCATGCCCTGCGGCACCTACGGCACGGTCAAGGCCATGGCGCCCGCGTCGCTCAGGGAGGTCGGCACGCAGATCTTGCTGGGCAACACCTTTCACCTGATGCTGCGCCCGGGCGACAACGTGATTCGGGATCTCGGCGGGCTGCATGAGTTCATGGGCTGGCAGGGCCCGATACTCACCGACAGCGGCGGCTTCCAGGTGTGGAGCCTGGGTGATCTGCGCAAGCTCGACGAGGAGGGCGTCGAGTTCCGCTCGCCCGTGGACGGCGACGTGGTTCGCCTGACGCCCGAGCGGTCGGTCGAAGTGCAGTGCAACCTGGGCGCGGACATCGTCATGGTGCTGGACGAATGCACGACGTATCCCGCCACGGAGCAGGAGGCGCTGGCTTCCATGCAACTGTCGCTGGACTGGGCCGCGCGCAGCAAGGCAGCCTTCGAAACTGCGGAGAGCGGGGGGGGCGCGCTGCTGTTCGGCATCGTGCAGGGCGGCATGTTCGACGGCCTGCGCCGCGCAAGTCTTGCCGGCCTGATCGAGACCGGCTTCGACGGCTACGCCATCGGCGGGCTGTCCGTCGGCGAGCCCAAGGACGAGATGGAATCCGTAATGCAGGGCCTGATGCCGGCGATGCCCGAGGCAAGCCCCCGCTACCTGATGGGCGTGGGAACGCCGCAGGACCTGGTGCGCGGGGTCGAACTGGGCGTCGACATGTTCGACTGCGTGATGCCGACACGGAACGGCCGGAACGGGTACCTGTTCACCAGCCGCGGCGTGCTGAAAATCCGCAACGCCCGGCACCGCACGGCGGATGTGCCGCTCGATGCACAGTGCGCCTGCTACACCTGTGCGAATTTCTCCAGGGCCTACCTGCACCACCTCGACCGGTGCAACGAGATGCTCGGCCCGATGCTCATGACCCACCACAACCTGCACTATTACCACCACCTGATGGGTCGATTGCGCGGGTCTATTGAAACGGGTACATTGCCGAGCCTCGTCAAAACCCTGAAAGACGGTTGGAATACGCAAGATGAGCCTGATTGAGACAGCCTGGGCCGCGGACGGCGGCGGGGGAGGCGGTTCCGGCCTCATTAACATCCTCTTCCTGGGTGGCTTCGTACTCATCTTCTACTTCCTGCTGATCCGTCCCCAGAGCAAGCGGCGCAAGGAGCACGCGGCCCTGGTCTCCAGCCTCTCCAAGGGCGACGAAGTGATCACCGCCGGCGGCCTGGCGGGCAACATCACCAAGGTCGAAGACGATTTCGTCAAGGTGCAGCTTGCCTCCAAGATCGAAGTCCGCATCCAGAAAAGCGCCGTCAGCGCCACCCTTCCCAAGGGCACGCTGAAGTCGCTGGACGACTCGGGCTAGGGCCGTAGCAACGTTCGAGCCGGGGTAGTCAACTCATGCAGACCGGTCGCGGTTCAGGCCTGATCGGCGAGAACATCATGGGCCTGCCGAAGGCCAGCCAGCGGGCGCCGAACACCTCGTCGCCCGTGCGCTATCTGTTCGTGCTGGTCGTCGTGGTCATCGGCGCCCTCTACTCGGCGCCCAACCTGTTCCAGCCGGACCCGGCACTGCAGATCAAGCCGGAAGACACCACCGTTACCGTTGGCCCCGCCCTGTTCGAGCGGGCCCGGTCAGCCTTGACCGAGGCCGGCATCGAAGTCATCGGCGGCGAAGTCGCCGACGGATCCGTCTTCCTGCGCCTTGCGGACGATAACAGCCAGCTGCGCGGCCGGGAGGTCGTCGTGCGCGCGCTCGAGGCGCTGGAAGAGCACTATGTCGTGGCGCTGACCAGGGCGTCCACCACGCCCCAGTGGCTGCAGGACCTGGGCGCCGTGCCCATGTCGCTGGGGCTCGACCTGTCCGGCGGCGTGCACCTCCTGCTGCAGGTCGACATGGACAAGTTCCTGCGCGACCGCATGGTGAGCATGCAGGAAATCGCCAGGGATGCCCTGGTACAAGCGCGGGTGCGCTACGTGGGGCGCGACTGGGTGGACGGCACCCTGCTGAGGATCCCGTTCCGTACTGCCGAGGTTCGCGACCTGGCCGCCGAGGCCCTCGCCGAGACGTTCGACGGGTTCACCAGCGAGAGCCTGGAAGAGGCGGACGGTTACATCCTGCAGTTCACCATGGACGAGGAATACCTGCGGGAACTGGAAGACGCGGCGATCTCCCAGAACCTGCAGAGCCTGCGCAACCGGGTCAACGAACTCGGTGTCTCCGAGCCCCTGGTGCAGCGCCTCGGGCGGGAGCGCATCGTGCTCGACCTGCCCGGCATCCAGGACAGCGCCGAAGCCAAGCGCATCATCAACAAGTTCGCCAACCTGGAGTTCCGGCTGGTGGCGCTGGGCAACGACCGCAGCGCCCTGACCGAAACGATGCCGTACGACGGTGCGCCCATCGTCCTGTTGCGACAGAACATCGTCACCGGCGACCAGGTCATCAACGCCACCCAGAACTACGACCCCGAAACCAGCCAGCCCCAGGTAAGCATCCGCCTGAACAACGACGGCGGCATCGCCATGAACGAAGCCACCAAGGACAACGTCGGCCGCTCCATGGCCATCATCTTCATCGAGCAGAAGCCGCGCAGCCGGGTGGTGATGGTGGACGGTGAAGAGACGGTGGAGCGCTACTCGGAAGAGGAGCGGCGGCTGATCAGCGTAGCGACCATCCAGTCGGCGGTGGGCTTCAACTTCCGCATCACCGGCCTCGATATCGGCGAAGCCAGGGACCTGGCGCTGCTGCTGCGGGCGGGGGCCCTGGCCGCGCCCATGTACATCGTCGAGGAGCGCACGGGGGGCGCGAGCCTCGGCGAGGAGAACATCGAGCGGGGCCAGCAGTCGGTGGTGGCGGGCTTCATGCTGGTGCTGCTGTTCATGCTGGTCTACTACAAGTGGTTCGGGCTTGCCGCCGACATTGCGCTGACGGCCAACCTGATGCTGCTGATTGCCGTGATGTCGGTGCTCGGGGCGACGCTCACGCTGCCCGGTATCGCCGGCATCGTGCTCACCGTGGGCATGGCGGTGGACGCCAACGTGCTGATCTTCTCCCGCATCAAGGAGGAACTGAAGAACCGGGGCCCCCAGCAGGCCATACAGGCCGGCTTCGACCGGGCGATCCTGACGATTCTCGATGCCAACATCACCACCTTCTTCGTGGCCATCATCCTGTTCTCCATCGGCAGCGGGCCGGTCAAGGGCTTCGCGGTCACCCTGTCGGTGGGCATCGTCACCTCCATGTTCACGGCCATCATGGGCACCCGGGCGCTGGTGAACCTGATGTACGGCGGCCGCAGCCTCAAGGCGTTGCGCATATGAAGCTGCCGATTTTCGACTTCATGGGCAAGCGCCGTATCGCGGCCATTGCCTCGATTACGGCCGTGGTGGTGTCGGTCGCCTTCCTGGGCTTGAGGGGCCTGAACCTGGGGCTCGATTTCACGGGCGGCACCCTGGTGGAAGTCGGTTTCCCGGAGGCGGTCGAACCGGTGGCCGTGAGAAACAGGCTGGAGGAGGCGGGGTTCGTCGACGGTGTGGTGCAGCACTTCGGCACCGACCAGGACATCCTGATCCGCATGCCGCCGCAGTTGGGCACGGACCAGGCGACGCTGGGCGACCGCATCCTGGCCGCCATTCAGGAAGATTCGCCCGGCGCCGTCATGCGCCAGTCGAACTTCGTCGGGCCGGTGGTGGGCGAGGAACTCGCGGAGAGTGCCGGGCTTGCCATTCTGACCGCGCTCGGGGTGGTGATGCTCTACATCCTGTTCCGCTTCACCAAGCAGTTCGCGGTGGGCGCGGTGGCGGCACTGGCGCACGACGTGGCCGTGGTGCTCGGCATCTTCTCGATACTGGGCTGGGACTTCGACCTGCCCGTGGTGGCGGCCATTCTGGCGGTGGTGGGCTATTCGCTGAACGACACCATCGTCGTCTCGGACCGCATCCGCGAGAACTTCCGCACGATCCGCAAGGGTTCTGCCGTCGATGTCATCAACACGTCGCTCAACCAGATTCTCGGCCGCACGCTGGTCACCTCGCTGACCACCCTGTTCGTGCTGCTGGCGCTGCTGATTGCCGGCGGGGAAGGCATTCGCGGGTTTGCCGCTGCGCTGACCATCGGCGTAATGGTCGGCACCTATTCGTCAATCTACGTGGCGGCGAACGTGCTGGTGCTCATGAACATCTCCCGGGAAGACCTGGTTGTACCGGAGAAAGAGCGGGAAAGGGACACCTTTCCATAACGGTTTTTGCCCCGGCGGCCGGCGTGCCGGATGCCGTACCGCATACCTGCTCCCGGTGCCCGAACGAAGGAACGCTCTCCCGCTGCAATGAACTTCAATAAAGTCAATCGGTTGTAGTTTTGTGTCAGGCAAGTGCCTCGCGGGCCTGCAACCCTCCAACTACCTCGGCAACCCTGCCGGCAGCGTAATCGATGTCTTCCCCGGTGGTGTAGCGGCCGATGCTGAAGCGCAGGCTTGCGTGGGCGAGCGCGTCCGGTACGCCCAGGGCGCGCAGTACATAGGAAGGCTCGACGCTGGCGGAAGTACAGGCCGAGCCGCTGGATACGGCGATGTCGTCCAGCGCCAGCAACAGGGTTTCGCCGTCCACGCCTTCGAAGGCCACGTTCAGGCAGCCGGGCAGCCGTCGTTGCTCATCGCCGTTGAGTACCGCGCCCGGCACCTGTTTCAGCAGCGACCAGAGGCGCCGGCGCAGTTTCAGGATGCGTTCGTTCTCGGTGGCCATTTCCCGGCGCATGATGTCGCAGGCTTCGCCCATGCCGACCACCTGGTGGGTGGGCAACGTTCCGGAACGCATGCCGCGCTCGTGGCCGCCGCCGTGTACCTGCGCATTGAGGCGCACGGGCGGATTGCGGCGCACGTACAGGGCGCCGACGCCCTTGGGCCCGTAAATCTTGTGCCCGGAAAGGCTGATCAGGTCGATGGGCATGGCCTGCGTGTCCAGTTCCACCTTGCCGGCGCTCTGGGCGGCATCGACGTGCATGAGGACGCCTGCCTTCCGGCACACCTCGGCCACGGCCGCCACATCGTTGATGACGCCGATTTCGTTGTTGGCGTGCATCAGCGAGACGAGCAAGGTGTCGGGCCTCAGGGCTTCTTCGACCTGTTCGGGGGTAACGATTCCGTCCGAACCGGGCACCAGGTAAGTGACCTCGAAGCCACGGTGTTCCAGGTAGGCGCAGGTGTCCAGCACCGCCTTGTGCTCGATGGCGCTGGTGACGATGTGGCGGCGGGACGCACCTTCGGCCACGCCCTTGATGGCCAGGTTGTCCGACTCGGTGGCGCCGGAGGTCCACACGATTTCCCGGGGGTCGGCGTTGATCAGGCGGGCAACCTGCGCCCGGGCCCCCTCGACCGCTTCGTCGGCCTGCCACCCGTAGACATGGCTCTTTGATGCCGGGTTGCCGAAATTGCCGTCATGGACAAGGCACTGCCCGATTTTGCGGGCAACCCGTTCATCCACCGGGGTCGTCGCCGCGTAGTCCAGATAAACGGCTTTCTTCATTGCGTGGCCTGGTGCGATGTTCGGGCTATATCGGCCGCGTTGCGATCAGCCCCTCGGCCAGCCTGTCCTGCCGGTGCGCTATCGACTGGACTTCGCTGCGCGCCACCAGGCTAGCGAGCGTGATGCCTTGCAGAAAGGAGTCGATCTCCACGGACAGGTCGGCCCACAGGTCGTGCGTCAGGCAGGTCAGGCCCTCCTGGCAGTCGGCGGCGCCGTGGCACCGGGTGGCGTCGACCCCTTCTCCCACGGCGGCAATGATGTCGGAGACGTTGATGGAGGTGGCGTCGCTCTTCAGCCGGTAGCCGCCGCCCGGACCGCGCAGGCTCTCAAGCAGGCCGGCGCGCTTGAGCTTGCCGAACAGTTGTTCGAGGTAGGACGAGGAGATGCCTTGCCGGCCGGCGATTTCCGCAACGCTGACGGGACCGGTTGCGCGGTGCAGTGCGATGTCGAGCATGGCGGTGACGGCGTAGCGACCCCGGGTTGTCAGGCGCATGGCGGATAGGTCGGCGGTTGACCGGAACTCCCTGATGGCTGCCGCCGAGTATGCAATACCCGACTAAAACGGTCCACTATTTCGGGAAGCGTTGGCGCGTTTTGTTTGGTTGAACCAATACTTCAAAAACAATGGTAAATGGCTGGCTCGGAATGAAGTGGCGGTAGCCAGTCCGGACGAAGCAGATCGCTATGCCACTTTTGATAGCCCGCCGATTCACGGTTTGCATTCGTAATTGTACGGTTCGTTTAGTGTTTAACGCCCCGGGATAATGGTGGTTCCCTGGATGCATTTTCTTTGCTCTCCTCGTTCTCTCCTCACTTTGAAAACCGCCTGTAGGGCGCAAAAATGCCGTGCGAAGGGATTGGGGACTGGTTGTGCAACGGGATTTTTCAGCACGCGCCTTCGATCGATGAGCATCGAGCGAAGGCGAGCGTTGGTGGACCGGGACCACCCCAAGCTCAGCATCTCCAAGCAATGCCGGCTGGTTAAGATCAGCCGGGGCGGGCTGTACTACGAGAATAAAGGGCGAGTCGGCGTTCAACCTGGAGTTGATGCGTAGGGTCGACGAACAGTGCCTGACTAAGCCGTGGTACGGGTGCCGCCAGATGGCTCGATGTCTCAAGCGCATGAGCCATGCGGTCGGTCGTAAGCGGGTGCGGCGCCTGATGAGCGTGATGGGGCTACGGTCGCTGGCGCCGAGCCCGGCGGCCAGCCGCAGGAATCGGGCGCACAAGGTTTATCCGTATCTGTTGCGGTACGCTAAAGCGGTTCATCGTTAACGGCAACCGCCTTTCCGGTTCAGTCCCGCCCGAGTTTGAAAAAATGGGCGGCTTGACGCACCTGAACGTCGCCGACAACCCGCTGACGGGGGGAATCGATGACGGTACGAAGGACATCAAGGCAATCGATACCAAGCGCGGCAAAGCTATAGAAGGCGTCGACGCTCTTGACGAGACCACCCATGTTATCGACCATCCGCATACTCGTCAGTTCGTCGAGACGGTTATGAGCGCGGTTAGCGTACACGAGGGCACCCTGAACCTGGACATTCAGGCGCTGTCTGAAGGTATGGATTCTAATCGCTTGCAGGAAGCCATTGACGCCGTCAATGACCGTCTGCGCGAGGCCGATGAGCGAATCGAGACCGTAGGCGACCTTGGACGCGCCATGGAACTCTACGGTAAGGCCACGATCGATGTTCCGGACAAGGCGGGCGGACCGGAACTCAAGGCCGAGGGCGCCGGAACCGGTGCTGATCGCGAACGAAGTCGAACCTATCATTTCGAAGCGGTGCACCACTCCCGGAGCGCGGCTCGCGGTTCCACAGCCGGCATCGATTGCCCGTCCATCAAGGCGCACTATCCGCATGAATCCGGGCACCGGCCCGGCTATATAGCGGGGAACGGCAGCGGGCATTGTATCTATCGATTCGGCCCGACGCAGTTGTTGACCTATGACCTCTATAGCTATCTCCAGCAAAAGCGGGGGTGGTGGATATGGTCCTATTGGCAGCGGGTCGGCAGTTCAGCACGGGAAGTGAAGACGGGAAACAACCCGTCCTGGAACGACTACGAACTAGTTGCTGCTACACCTTGCGATAGCGGCACGTTCCGGACTCGGCTCGCGATGTATATCAGAGGCTCCGTGTCGGGGTTGTTCTATCCGTACCCAGGCCTCTATGCGTCTCTACCGAGAGACCTATCTTGCTAGAGTCGGCAACTGACACTCGGGCCGCGCAATGGGTTTTGGATCGCCTCCGGCCGTTCAGGTCACATTGCGTCGGCTCGGTCGTCCCCGGAGGTTTCGAACGCTACGCTCGGATTTTCCATCCAGGTTGGCGCCTTGAGGGGCAGCGGCGCGTCTCGGTACGGTGGGCCGAGATGGCTGGCATTAGCGGGCACCGCGCCCATGCTCTGATGCAATGGCAGTCGATCGCTGGACCCGGCGTAGAGGCGCCGGATCAAGGGAAGCTGCCGGCTGCCGTATCCCTGCCGCTGCGGACCATCCTGGCGTCACATACGGATTGTCGGGGTGTCTGGCTTGCCGTCTGGCGGGGGTACGGGTGGGACTACAAAAGCCTGGTTCCAGTCACTGGATTCATCGAAACCGGCCAGCGGGAGTGGGACCTGTTCCGCGCGCCTCTGGACCTGATGGATATGCCGTTCTACGAAGGAGTGAATCAGACCGCGAACATGGTCTGGTCGGACGATCGAAGCTGGTGCCTGGCAAGCGAGATCGACCTGAACACCACTTACATCGGAGGTCCTGCGCCGTTGATCGAGGATTTGCTGGAAGCGGACGATTTGGAAGTCTGGCCGGCGCAACTGGACGACGACGTTACAATTCATGCGGATACCCTCGATGTCGGCTGACGCCGATTGAACGCAATTGGCGATTTAATGATGATCTGTTCCCGCTGACCGGTCCCCCTGCATCGTCGACCGCAGCAGGAAGTTGGTGAGCGAATTCCCAACCCTCGTGTTCGTGATTGTGATGCGGCCCATGGGTATGCATGTGCTCGTGGACTACCTCTGCGTGGGTGTGCAACAGATTCACCGGATCGTTGCCGAGCCACAGCCTGGCCGCCACGGCCGCGGATGCCAGGACACCGGCGCCCAGGGCCAATGCCGTGGCCGGCACTGTTTCGGGAAGCGGGCCTTTCGCGGGGCATCGCCACCTGACGAAGGTGTGCTTCGGCTCCGGCTGTGCCCGACCGGTGGCGACGCTCACACCCGCCTCATTACCTGCCGAAGTGGGTCAATATGCCCCGCAGCATGCCGACTTCCGTCTCGTCGAGCTGTACGCGGGTGAACAGGCGTCGCAGTCGCGTGAGGGTCTGTCCCGGGTTTTCGGGGTCAAGGAATTCGGTTTCCGCCAGCGTTGTTTCGAGGTGGGTGAGCAGCGCTTCCACCGCAGCAGCCGTCGCCGGGGCCCTGTCCCAGGCGGGTGGCCGGGGTTTCGCTTCGCCGGCCTGCCGGAAAATCTCGTAAGTCACCACTTGCACGGCCATGGCGAGGTTGAGGGACGGGTAGTCTTTCGATGCGGGAATCTGCAGGTGCCGGTTGCAGCGCTGCAGTTCATCGTTGGTCAGCCCGCTGGTCTCGCGCCCGAACAGCACCGCCACGGTCCCCGCCAGTGATTGCTGAACGACCTCCGCCGCCGCTTCGCGAACATCGCCCACGGGCCAGGGAATGCGCCGCGGGCGGGCGCTCGTTCCGACCACCCACTGGCAATCGCCGATTGCGGATTCAAGGTTGTCGAACACCCGGCAGCGGTCGATGACATCGCCTGCGCTCGCGGCCCGCCACTCGGCCTGGGGATCCGGGAAACGCTGCGGCCTGACAAGCGCCAGATGCCCGATGCCCATGGTTTTCATGGCCCGGGCAGCGGCGCCGATATTGCCCGGATGACTTGGCTCCACCAGCACGATGCGGATGTTCTCGAGACTCATGTGCTGTAGGCTAACCATCCATGCATCCCATGGCCAATACCGCATTGCACGCCGCGCGTCGCGCAGGGCAGATACTGCTGCAGGGCATGGACCGCCTCGACCGGATTCACGTCGAGGAGAAGGCGCCCAACGACTTTGTCTCCAGCATCGACCGACAAGCTGAAGACGCCATCGCGGAATCGCTGAACAAGGCCTACCCGGATTGCGCCATTCGCGGAGAAGAGCGGGGCCTGACGGGCCCGGCAGGCGCCGAGGCCACCTGGATCGTCGACCCGCTGGACGGCACGCTGAACTATCTGTGCGGCATCCCGCACTTCGCCATTTCAATCGCGCTGCAACGCGGCCGCCATATCGAACACGGGGTGATCATTGATCCCGTGCGCAACGAGGAATGGGTAGCCTCCCGCGGGGCAGGCGCGCACCTGAACGGCAAACGCATTCGCGTAACCCAGGTCAGGAACCTTGGCAAGGCGGTGCTGGCAACCGGCATTCCGCCCGGGGCCAGGGGCCGTATGAACGAGTACCTGGCGGTGCTCGGGCACTTCATGGAGCATTGCCGGAGCGTGCGCAGGCAGGGGTCGGCGGCCCTGGACCTGGCTTATACGGCTGCCGGTCGCGTGGACGCTTTCCTGGAGATGGGCCTTTCGCCCTGGGATGTGGCCGCGGGCGGGCTCCTTGTTCGTGAAGCGGGGGGATTTGTCGGCGACCTCACCGGCGGGGACAACTGGCTGGAGTCCGGCGACATCCTTGCCGCCAATCCACGGTGCTTCAAGACCATGGTGGCCCGGATACGCGCGTGCGCCTGACTCATCGGCACCCCTTGCGGGTGTCGCTTCCGGGCGGCTGTCCACCATTCGCCGGCGTGATGCACGGAACCTGTGGGGGGCGCGGCAAGTGCGTATAATACGCGGCCGCCCGGATATGCCGGTTCGCTGAAGCGGGCGCGAAAAAACCACATCGCGGACACATCGCGGAGAAGTACATGGCAGTGCAGCGTACCTTGTCGATCATCAAGCCGGATGCCGTCGCGAGGAACCTGATCGGCGAGATCTACTCACGTTTCGAGAAAGCCGGCCTGAGCATCGCCGCATCGCGCATGCTGCGTCTCGACGAGCAGCGGGCGGCGGGCTTCTATGCCGAACATCAGGGCAAGCCGTTCTACCCGGCGCTGGTCGAATACATGACGTCGGGCCCGATCATGGTGCAGGTGCTCGAAGGCGAGGGCGCGGTCGCCCTGAACCGCAAGCTCATGGGCGCAACCAATCCAAGCGAGGCGGAACCGGGCACAATTCGCGCGGACTTCGCCGAGTCGATCGATGCCAACTCGGTGCACGGTTCCGACTCGCAGCAATCCGCCGAGCGGGAAGTCGCCTACTTTTTCGACGCTTCGGAAATTCACCCACGGAGCGGCGGTGGCTGAACGCATCAACCTGTTCGACTGCGACCGCTCCGGGCTCGAGGCATTTTTCCAGGACGCGGGCCACAAGCCCTTTCGTGCCCGCCAGGTGATGAAATGGGCCTACCATCGCGGCGTGCGCGATCCTCATGGCATGACCGATCTCTCCAAGCAACTGCGCGGTTGGCTCGATGAGGTCGCCTGTCTCGGGGTGCCGGAGGTGTCGACACGGCGGCAGTCGCTGGACGGCACCGTCAAGTGGGTGGTTCGGGTAGCCAACGGCAATTGCGTCGAGTCGGTGCTGATCCCCGACCGGGGGCGCAACACCCTGTGCGTTTCGTCCCAGGTCGGCTGCATGCTCGACTGCAGCTTCTGCGCGACCGGCAAGCAGGGATTCAACGGCAATCTGTCCACCGCCGACATCATCGGCCAGGTCTGGCTTGCCAACGAAGAGTTGCGGCAACGTGGAGAAGCGGTCAGCAACGTGGTGTTCATGGGTATGGGCGAGCCGCTGCTGAATTTCGATGCGGTGGTGCGCGCAACGGGCCTCATGATGGACGACCTCGCCTTCGGCATTTCCAAGCGCCGGGTGACAATATCCACCGCGGGGGTCGTTCCAGCCATTTACGCGCTGGCCGAGCGGTCGGACGTGTCGCTTGCCGTGTCACTGCACGCGCCAAACGATGCGTTGAGAAACGAACTGGTGCCCCTGAACCGGAAATACCCGATTGCGGAGTTGCTGGCGGCGTGCAACCACTACGTGCAGGGGCTTGGCGAACGGCGCGTGCTGACGATGGAATACACCCTGTTGAATGGCGTAAACGACAGCGTCGGGCATGCCCGGGAACTTGCCGGGCTGCTGCGTGACGTGCGCTGCAAGATCAACCTGATTCCGTTCAATCCGTTCCCCGCCTCCGGTTACCGGCGGCCGGACGGCGAGTCGGTCCGCAGGTTTCAGAAGACCTTGATGGACGCCGGCCTTGCGGCCATGTTGAGGGCCACACGCGGCGATGACATCGACGCTGCCTGCGGGCAGTTGACCGGCCGGGTTGCCGACC
>JAPOON010000620.1 GCA_026713405.1 Gammaproteobacteria bacterium | reverse complement strand
TGTAGTCGCGCGCCACCGGTTGTGGAACGTCGAGTTGCCGGGAGAGTCCGAAGGCCGACATGCCGTAGATGAGCCCGAAGTTGATCGCCTTGGCGCTGCGGCGCTGATCGTCGGTCACCCCCTCCAGGGTCGCCCCGAATACTTCCGCGGCCGTGGCGCGGTGAAGGTCGAGATTGTCCGCGAAGGCAGCACTCAGGCCCGCATCGCCCGACAGGTGCGCCATGATGCGGAGTTCGATCTGGCTGTAGTCGGCCGCCACCAGGCGCCGGCCCGGCGGCGCCACGAAGGCCTGCCGCACCCGCCGCCCCTCAGCGGTGCGGATGGGGATGTTCTGCAGGTTCGGGTCGCTGGAGGAGAGCCGGCCGGTGGCCGCCACCGCCTGGTGATAGGAGGTGTGCACCCGCCCGGTGCGCTGGTCGATCTGCAGCGGCAGCTTGTCGGTGTAGGTCGACTTGAGCTTGTTCAGGCCCCGGGATTTCATGATGGTGTCCGGTAGATCGTATCCCTCCCGGGCAAGATCCTGCAGCACCGGTTCCGCCGTGGAAGGCTGACCCTTTGGGGTCTTCTTCAATACCGGCATGTCGAGCCGTCCGTAGAGCACCTCCTGGAGCTGCTTGGGGCTGTCCAGGTTGAACTGGCCGCGGCCCTGCTCCCAGGCCTTGGCCTGCAGTTCGGTCATTCGCTCCGCCAGTTCCCGGCTGTGGTCGCCCAGCAGGCCCGCATCGATCAGCGTGCCGTTGCGCTCGACCCGTGAGAGCACGCTGACCAGGGGCAACTCGATTTCCCTGAACACCCGCGCCAGGGTGGGTTCCGCCTCGAGCTGCGGCCACAGCGCCTGGTGCAGCCGCAGGGTAATGTCCGCATCTTCCGCGGCATAGTCCGAAGCCGTCTCCAGGGGAACCTGGTCGAAACTCAGCTGCCTGGCGCCCTTGCCCGCCACATCCTCGTAGTGGATGGTCTCGACATCCAGGTACTTGCGCGCCAGGTCGTCCATGTTGTGCCGGCTGCCGACGCTGTTGAGCACATAGGATTCCAGCATGGTGTCGTAGGCGATGCCGGCAAGTTCGACGCCGGCCCTTGCCAGCACGCTCATGTCGTACTTGAGGTTCTGGCCCACCTTGGCCTTGGCCGGATCGGTGAGCAGGGGACGCAGCGCATCGAGTGCAGCCGTGAGCGAAAGCTGTGCCGGCGCCCCGGCATAGGCGTGGCCGACCGGCACGTAGGCGGCCTCCCCCGGCTGTACCGAGAAGGAGAATCCAACCAGGTCGGCCTGCATGTAGTCGATGCTGGTGGTTTCGGTATCGAAGGCGAACAGGTCCGCTTCCCCGAGGCGCCGCACCCAGTCGGCCAGCCGCTCCGGCGTGGTCACGCACTCGTAGTCGCGCTCGAATTCATCGGTTCTGGCCTTGGCGCCGCCGCCGAGCAGTTCCGCCCAGGTCTTGAACTGGTACCGCTCGAAGAGCGCGAGCAACGCTTCCTCGTCAGGTTCCGGTGGCGCGAGATCGGCGACCCCCACCTCCAGCTCGACATCGCACTTGATGGTGGTCAGCGTTCGGGAGAGCGGCAACTGTTCGAGGTTCGCGCGCAGGCTCTCGCCGACCTTGCCCTTGACCTCGTCCGCGCGGGCGGTCAACCCGTCCAGCGAGCCGAACTGATTCAACCACTTGGCCGCGGTCTTGGGGCCCACCTTGGGCACCCCGGGGATGTTGTCGGAGGTATCGCCCATCAGGGCCAGGTAATCGATGATCAGTTCCGGCGGCACGCCGTACTTCTCGACCACGCCATCGGCGTCGGTCTCTTTCCCCTTCATGGTGTCGAGCAGGCTGACATGAGGGCCGACCAGTTGCGCCATGTCCTTGTCGCTGGTGGCGATGATCGTCTTGCGCCCCATGGCCGCCGCCTGCCGCGCCAGGGTGCCGATGACATCGTCGGCTTCCATGCCGGGCACGATCAGCAGCGGCATGCCCATGGCCCGGACGATGTCGTGCACCGGCTCGATCTGGACGCGTAGTTCATCCGGCATGGGCGGGCGGGTGGCCTTGTACTCCGGAAAGAGGTCGTCCCGAAACGTCTTGCCCTTGGGATCGAAAACCACCGCGACCGGGCTGTCCGGGTAATCCGCCGCCATCTTGCGCAGCATGGCGATGACGCCCCGCACCGCCCCGGTCGGGTGACCATCCGTGGTCGTTAGCGGCGGCAAGGCATGGAATGCGCGGAACAGGTAGTTCGACCCATCCACGAGAATCAAGGGTTTGTCGTTCGCCTGCGCCTCTGCCACCATTCCCCCAATAGGCCCCGGTCGGAGCCCGAATATCCTATGCGCCTTATAATTGAGGCCTTCGCCCGATTACAAGTGACCCGTGCCATGGCCCGCGCCCGTACGCGACCAGCAAGCCTGACAAAACGCCTCCTGTTGCCGGCGTTGCTGCTCGGAGCGGGGCACGCGGCCGCCGCGGCACCGGAACGTACCGCGCCCACCCCGGAAGAACTTCGCGGCCCGGACGTTGTCATCATTGCAGGTGAACAGCGCACGATCTACGAATACCGGCAGAACGGCCACCTGCGCATGGTGAAGATCGTGCCCAACTGGGGTAAGCCTTACTATCTGTTGCCCCGCGATCCGACCGCCGGGTTCGGCGACCTGGAAAGGGCGGACGCGCTGCTGCCGACCTGGGTGATCGTCGAGTTTTGACGGGGCCATGCCCGGGCCCACCGAGAAAGCGGTGACCGGGCGCG
>JAPOON010000619.1 GCA_026713405.1 Gammaproteobacteria bacterium | reverse complement strand
GTAGTCGATATAGAACGCGGCGGCGCTCAAGCTCACCCGGTCGTCGAGGAACCTCGTTTTCCAGCCCAGTTCAAAGCTCGACACCTCTTCGACATCGAATCCGAACAGGTCGTTCTCGCCCTCGAAATTGGCCAGGTTGTAGCCGCCCGGCTCGTAGCCCTTGGCGTAGGTGAAATAGACCATCGATTCCTCGCTGAGCCACTTGGTCAGCGAGGCGCGCGGCAGCACCTCGACCGCGTCCTGGCTGCTGCTGATGCCCGTGTCGAAGTTGTCGGTGCTGTTCTTCCAGCGGTCCACGCGAATGCCCAGATCCAGCTCCCAGGTATCCCAGTCGTAGCCGATGTTGGCGAATGCCGCCAGGTGGGACTTGTCCCGGTCGCGAATTTCAAAGGGCAGGGCAAGGAAGTCCATTTCCATTTCCGGCGTCAGAATCTGCCCCGTCCAGACACCCGAGCAGGTCGGCATGCCGATGGCGCACCCCAGCGGGCCGGAGATATTGCCGTCCGCATCGACCAGCGCATCCCACCAGATCTGGGAGGAGCGCCTTTTCTCCGCGTAGAGCGAGTAGTAGGCGCCGGCAAGCCAACTGAACGATCCGTCGGTGGTCGATGTGAAACGCAGTTCCTGGGTAAAGACATCCATCTCCTCGGGCCGGTGTGCATCGAAGATGAACTCTTCCCGGATGTCGGCATCGGTATAGCGGGTACTGTCCGTGGTGGTGTAGGAGGTAAGCGAAAGCACGGAGACGGTGTCGAGATCCAGTTCCAGTTCGACCGTGCCCGCAAGGGTGTCGCGCTCGTGGGTCGAGTTGGTGCTGTTGTTCACGACGCGAACGTATTGGAAGTCATCCGTCAGCTCGCGCATCCAGATGTTGCTGAAACCGTCCATCTCGTTGTACCGGAGCGCCGCATAGGCCGACAGCCGGTCGCTCAGTGGGCCGGACAAGGTAATTCTTCCGCCGAATTCCTCGGCTGCACCGATGTCTTTCTTTTCGTTGCCGCGGATGCCGTTGAGCCGGGGTGGGTTCTCGTTGGTCAGGAACCCATCGTCCTGGTAATAGAACCCGAAAACCCGAGTCGCCCATCCCGAATCGCCCAGCGGGAAATTCCCGGCCGCCTCGACATCCACCATGCTCTGTTCGCCGAACCGTCCCTTGACCCGTCCGAAGCTATCGGAGGGGTCGGGCCGGGCGCTCACGAATTTCACGGCGCCGCCGATGTTGCTGCCGCCGTACAGGGTTCCCTGCGGGCCCTTGAGCACTTCGATGCGATCCAGGTCACCAAACCTGGAGGATGCATCGGAGAAGACCTGCACATCGTCGAGGTAGAAACCCACCCCCTGGGTATTGCCGAACCCCCCGATGCCCCGGATCGTGACATTGGGAAAGCCGTCGGTGCGCATCGACAGGTTCAGGTTGGGCACCGACAGGCCGATGTCTCTGAGATTGTCGATGGACTGCCGCGCGATCTGGTCGCCCGACATGGCCGCGACGGATTCCGGAATCTCCAGCAGGCTCTCCTGCCGTTTCCTCGCCGTTACGATGATCTCCTCGACCATCGGCCCGGCGGCTTCCCCCGCGGTCTCCGCGTAGGCCGATTGCATGTCGACCGCCCACCCGACGCTCAGTGCCAGAACGAGCGCCGCACCGTATTGCGCAAGGATTTTGAAGTTTCGGTAAAACATCGCCAGTGTATCCCCTAATCCGTACTGTACGAATGATCAAAACGATACGGAGCGTATACGTATAGAAGCGGCTTGGCAAAGTATACCGCCGGGCCGTCGTTGACATGGGAACCCCGCCACGGCAAGGTTCCGGCGAATCAACCTCCCACCGGCCGATGAGCACCAAAGACGACGCCACCCAGCTCGCCAGACGCGCGCTCAGGCACTTCAGGAACAAGACCACCGACCGGGCGCCGGAACAGATGCAACTGCCGGTCGACGCCTACAACGACCCCGAGCGATACCAGCGGGAAGTGCAGCGCATTTTCCGCGAATTACCCATTGCCGTTGCGCTGTCCGTCGAACTGCCCGGGCCCGGCGACTACAAGGCACAGACCCTGATGGGCATACCGCTGCTGGTCACGCGCGACCGGAGCGGCAAGGCGCACGCGTTCCTGAACGTCTGCCGGCACCGCGGAGCAATCGTCTGCCCGGCCGGCAGCGGAAACCGGTCGCGCTTTTCCTGCCCCTACCACGCCTGGACCTACGACAATCGCGGCAACCTGGTCGGCGTCTCCGGCGCCGGGTCTTTTGGCGAAGTGGACCGGGAATCGCGTTCGCTGACCCCGCTTCACTGTACGGAACGCTCGGGCGTCATCTGGGCCTGCCTGACTCCGGGCATCACATTCGATATCGATGCCTGGCTCGGTGAGTTCGCGGTAAAGCTCGATGCACTGTGCCTGAACGACTGGGTGGTCCACGAACAGCGTGACCTGCCCGGCCCCGGCTGGAAGCCGACCCTGGACGGTTACCTGGAGGTGTATCACCACGACTCGGTGCATCGCTCGACCGTGGGTCAGTACACCATCGGCAACCTGCTGGTACACGACATCTACGGCCCCCACCAGCGCCTGACCTTCGGCCGGAGGAACCTCCCGGAACTGGAATCCCTTCCCGAGTCCGAATGGCAGGCGCACAACTACATCCGCATCATCCACTCGGTGTTTCCGAACCTCTCCATCTCGGGCATCGTCGGCGGTCACTGCCTGGTCAGCCAGATCTTCCCGGGGCCCACCCACGAGACGACCACCACGCGCCAGACCGTGCTCTGTTCGAAAGGCGAACAGAACGACGAGTGGTTGAGTGATGCCGAGAACTTCAGCGAAATGACCCTGCAGGCGGTACGCGACGAGGACTATGCCGTCGTCGCCACCATCCAGGCCGCACTGCCCGCGGGCGCCAACCGCGAATTCCTCATCGGGCGCAACGAGCCGGGCGTGCAGCACTATCACAAGACCGTCGCCCGCATGATGGACGGCGCAAACGAACAACCCTGACGACCCGGGAGAACACCCATGAGCGACAGCTCCGCACTGGAACGCCGCATCGACCGCCTGGAATCGCGCATTGCCATCACGGAGCTGGTCAGCGCCTACTGCGAAGCCTGCGATGAGCACGACATTCCCCGTCTGGCGGCGCTGTTTGCCGAAGATGCGGTATACGGCTCGCCAAGCGGCGTACTGGTGTCGACGGGCCGGGCGGAAATCGCGGAGATGTTCGTGCGGGCTTTCCAGGTGCGCGGCCCCGGCTTTCACTGGACCCACGACCTGGTCATCAACTTCGATGAAGAAAGCGCCGACCGCGCCACCGGCGTCGTGGCGAGCCACGCGGAGACCTTCGTCAACCGGGTTCCCAGCCTCGCTGCCATGAAGTACGACGACGAGTACCGGCGCGTGGACGGCCGCTGGCTGTTCGCGAGGCGCAGCATCCGCTTCCTTTACTACGTTCCCGCCGAGAAGTACCTGGAGGCGCTGAAATCGAAGCGGCGCCTGTGCTTCGAAGGCGCCTGGTCCGATGCGGATTACCCGGAGTCGTTACCGGCCTGGCAGGAATTCGAGCGGAAGTACGGGGGCTGACGCCCGGGCGCGTCGCCTGGCGGCGAGGCGATCGAGTTGCTCCGCAACTTGGATACGTTGTTCGAAAAGC
>JAPOON010000618.1 GCA_026713405.1 Gammaproteobacteria bacterium | reverse complement strand
GCCGCAATCGAGTTGGTACCGGTTCTGGATCGAGAAACAGGCAGAGCGGGCATCGGACCCGGAAGGCGTACTTGCGGTCTACGCCATGGACGCCGGCGACAATCCCGCACTGCTCGACACGACCGACCGCTCCTATGTGCTGAGCGGCATGCCCGAGACCGCCGTACTCGCCGCGGCGGGCGACCGGTACCTGATTCAGGTAGCGCCGAGGGCATGGCAACCGGCCGAAACTTCCCGGTTCGCGTGGAGTCGCGCGAGCGCACCTGACTGGCTGATTTATCGCGGGAAACTCGTGGACGGCGAGCGGCTGCCGGGCGGAGGTGTCCTTTCGCTCCGCGAGCCATACAGTCTTGCCATAGACGATGCCGGCCGAACGCTGTTCTTGACCACTTCCGATGCGCTGCTGCTGCTTAACCGTGACGAGCGTACCGGAGAGCTTTCCCTGGACCGGTCGATTGCCTACAGCGACAGCTCCGGCAACAGCTTGTCCTGGCTGGCGCGTGCAGCCTTGCAATGGGATTCGGAGCAGGGGCTGTTGTACGGTTTTTCCGACGATCGAGCCGCCCTGTTCCGATTGGCTGGAACGGGAGAGGGATTCGCAGAGAAATGCGCCATGGAAGCGGCGCATGGAGTTGACGGGCACAGAATCGCGCGGACGCTATTGGTGGGTAATTTCCTGTACTTGATTGGCCACTATGGCGGTATTGCGGCGTATCGAATTGAAGGCCCCTGCGAATTCTCGCTCGTTCAGGCACTTTCCGACAGAGCGCAAGACCATCCGTTGGCGGAACGTATTGAGGAACTCTCGGGTATTGTGGATGCGGCCCTGGGACTGGACGGCAATCATGTCCACGTTGCCCAGGAGCGTGCATTGGCGACTTTCGGGCGCAACGCCCAATCCGGCGCGCTACGGTTGACCTCGGTGAGGCGGGAGGGGGATTTCGCCGACTCGAGTTTACGGGTCGAGTTCCCCACGAACGCTTCGTGGGTCACTTCGATTGCAATGGACCCATCCGGAAGCCGACTGTACGTTCTCGGCAGCCGCGGCCCGCAGACGATGGTGTTCGACCTCCGTCGTGCGGAGGCCCCATCCTTCCTGTCCTACACTTCCCACTTCTATGTGGATTGGCTGGGTTTTCAGACACATTTCGACTACCCGATCACCGGGTGGGTTCACAGCCCATTCCCATGCACAGTCTCCGTACCCCGCGGCAACCACGCCGTGGACGTTGTCTGCAATGACAGCGCCTTTGTCGCCAAATGGGATTCTGCAACGGGCGGGCTCGTTGTGTCGGACTGGTTCAGCCTGAGCGCACCGGATCGGTTCGGCAACGAAATTCCGCAGTTCGGCGACGCCGCACAGGCATTGCAGAGCCCTGACGGCGCGCACCTTTACGTCATCAACGCCGATTGGCCTTTTGCCTTGTTGACTTTCCAGCGGGCCGGCTCTATCCCCCTTCCGTAGATGGCGGCCACCACGCCAAAACGACTTCCCGGGGCAGCGCTGTGGCTGACGATTGCGCTGGCGGCGACAAGTGCGGCGCTATTGGCGGTTTTGAGCCCATCCGACCGCAAAGCAGAAGCCCCGCAAGGGAGCCCTGCCAGAGAGATGGCGTCAGCAGGTGAAGCAGCGCCGTACCTGAATCGGACTGCAGCAAGAATTCTGGCTGACAGCCGCGGCCGCATAAAGAATCCGGCTGCGTTTGAACCGAAACCGGTCGTGCCCGTGCTACCCCGCGGACCGTCCGCCTCATTGCCGCACAAACCCACACTGCCCGGAGGATACAGCTTTACCCGTGTCGTACCCATGACAACCGAGATGCTCCCGGCCGATCGCAATCAACAGGTTCGTCCGGCGGGGCCACCTGGATGGCTGGGCTCCCGTAGCTCCCGCGAACTGCTGCGTAAGGCCGAGTCGGCCGGGCGGGACTGGACATTCGCCTGGCTGCGGCAATCCGGTGGCGTGCCGTTGGAAAAGCTGCGCACTGTGCTGGACCCGCTCGGCGCCGTCGTGCTGGGCGCCGCCGGCGGCGATGTGAGGGTACGCGTACCGGCATCGGCGCAACGCCTCGATGCGATCGCGGCGATTCCGGAAGTAATCGGCCTTGGTGCCCCGCCACCGGCACTAAAGGCTCACGCCGGTTTCGCGGCCAAGGCGCGCACCCAGCCGCCAAGCGCCGCAGTGCCCGCCTTTGTCACACTGATGGAGCACGATCCCAGCGGTCGTTGGCAGGGGGAACTCGAAGCGCTCGGACTCGTGGTCGGTGCCTGGGACCAGTCTCTGCGCACGTATACCGTGATCCTGCCGTTCGGCGCCCTGGATACAGTTCTGCAAGCCGACTTCGTACTCGCGGTCGAGCCCATAGCGGCGGTGCGCGCCGCCCATGACACCGCCGTGCCGGTCATGGCGACCGATGCGTTGCGCAGTTGGTCTTCCGGATCCGGCCTCTTCGCGGGTGTCACAGGCGCCGCGATTCCCCTCGGCGTCATGGACACGGGTCTGAACCTGTCCCATCCGGACATAACAACCGGCCGGGGCAGCATCTGCGGAACAAACTTCATTGCCGACGAAGACTACGACCTGTGGCGCGATCTTGCCGGCCATAGGTTTGGCGGCGGCCACGGCACCCATGTAACCGGGACAATTCTGGGCGCCGGCGCCGAAAATCCACTCATGGCCGGCATGGCGCCCGGCATTTCCGACGTTCG
>JAPOON010000617.1 GCA_026713405.1 Gammaproteobacteria bacterium | reverse complement strand
GGATTCAAGGCTGTTCCTTGGGCGTCAGCGCCCCGGCACGCCGGGGTGGATACTCCTAGTCAGGCAGCAGGAATTCCTTCGAGCGGCCCCTTATGGTGGCGAGCAGCGCGGCCTCGAACCGCTCAAGGGGCAGGGTGTGCTGCTCCCTGTGCCCGTACCGCCGCAAGGTCACCGTACGTTCCGCCTGCTCCCGCTCGCCGACGATCAGCAGATTCGGGATCTTGTTGGTCGTTCCCTGCCGTATCTTCTTGGATACGGTTTCGCTCGAAGGCGCCAGTTCGGCGCGAACCATGCGTTCCCGCAGGAGGTTCACCACTTCCTGGCCATAGCCGTCGAACTTCTCGGAGACCGCGATCACCTGTGCCTGCACCGGCGCGAGCCAGGTCGGGAAGGCGCCCGCGTAGTGCTCCAGCAGAAACGCCACCAGGCGCTCGTGGGTACTCAGGGGCGCGCGATGAATGCAGTACGGCATGTGCTCCGCGCCGTCTGCGCCGGTATAGACCAGGCCCAGCGCCTCCGGCTGCGAGAAGTCGAGTTGCACGGTTGAGAGCGACTCTTCCCGGCCGGTGACGGTGACGAGCTGAATGTCGATCTTGGGCCCGTAGAAGCCGCCTCGCCCTTGCCGTCCACGTAGTCGACACCCATCTCCTCGAGCACTTCCTGAAGGATCCGCTCCGAGCGTTCCCAGGCTGGCGGGTTGTCGACGTACTTCTGCTTGCCCTTGGGGTCGTCCGGGTCCCAGCGCGACAGGCGCACCACGTAGTCTTCCAGCCCGAGAATCTCGTAGGCCTGCCGATACATGGCCATCACGGCCATGAACTCGGACTTGACCTGCTCCGGCGTGCAGTAGATGTGGGCATCGTTCATGCTCATGCCCCGCACCCGCAAAAGCCCGGAAACTGCGCCCGATTCTTCCCAGCGGTAGACCTGCCCGTACTCGGCCAGGCGCAGCGGCAGGTCGCGGTAGCTGCGCGGCTCGGCGGCAAAGATCTTGTGATGGTGGGGGCAGTTCATGGGGCGCAGGCGGTACGCCTCCTTCACCGCCACTTCGCCGTCGCCGGTTTCCGGCACTTCCATCGGCGGGTACATGTCATCGGCGTAGTACGGCAGGTGCCCCGTTTTCCTGTAAAGACTCTCCCGCGCCAGGTGAGGCGTGGCGACCCTTTGATAACCGGCCCGGAATTCCAGCTCCCTGGCCAGCTTTTCGAGTTCGTCACGAACCACGGTACCGTTCGGCAGCCACAGCGGCAGGCCCCGGCCGATGTCGTCGTCGATGACGAATATGCCGAGCGCACGCCCCAGTTTCTTGTGGTCGCGGGCCTGGGCCTCCTCCCAGCGGGCCACGTGCGCCTCGAGTTCTTCCCGGGTCGCAAAGGCCCAGGCGTAGATTCGGGTCATCATCACGTTGTCTGAATCGCCGCGCCAATAGGCGCCCGCGACACTCCTCAGCTTGAACGCATTGCGGGGAATCTTGCCGGTGTCCTCGACGTGCGGGCCCTCGCACATGTCGAGGAAAGGCCCATTGCGGTAGAACGAGAGGCCGGACAGCCCCTGCTTTTCGATGAGTTCCGCCCCGTACTCGCGCTTGTAGGGCTCGCCCATCTCATCGATGCGCGCGAGCGCCTCCTGTGCATCGAGGTCCTCACGGTAGAAACGCTGCCGTTTCTTGAGGATCTTCTTCATGCGGCGCTCGAGTTCCGGAAAGTCCTCTTCCGTCAGCGCCTCGCTCAGGATGAAGTCGTAGTAGAACCCGTCCCTGATGGGAGGGCCGAAACCCAGCGTCGAACCCGGCCGCATCTCGAGCACGGCCTGGGCCAGCACATGGGCCAGGCTGTGGCGGATTCTGTAGATTTCATCAATCGGCGCTTCGCCGCTGTGTTCCAAGGGGACCATCGAAGTTCCTCTTC
>JAPOON010000616.1 GCA_026713405.1 Gammaproteobacteria bacterium | reverse complement strand
TGGGCGACCAGGGTCTCCAGACGATGCTCGATGCGCACCGCCGAGCGGTGATCCCGGAAGCACCCCGCCAGCCGCTCCGTCACCCGGAACCGGCGATCGACCTCGCGCAGCAGCAGCACCCCACCGTCCGTCGTCAGCCGGCCGCCGTCGACCCGGCCCACCACGGACCGCCTGCCCAGACCTTCAAAACACAACTGCGGCGGGATACACTCTGGTTGCATGGGGCGATCCTGTGGTCTTCGGTAAGGTGTTGACTCCTTTACCTGTACCACGCGTATCTGCCCCATGCACCCCCACTTGGTGAGATTTCCGGGCTAGCTGCGCTCTTCCGCGAGATAGCCCTCGGCATCAAGCGGCCAGAAGGGGTTGTGCGCAATTTCCCAGACGTGGCCATCCGGGTCGCCAAAATAACCTGAGTAACCGCCCCAGTAGGCTTGGTTCGGCTGCTTCAGGACAGTGGCCCCCGCCGCGGTCGCGGCGGCAAACGCCGTGTCCACTTCGGCCGGCGAGCGGTAGTTCTGCGCCAAGGTCATGGCCCCTTTGCCGAGGCCGGCTCTGGGTTGTCCTTGGTCCGCCGCCAGGGCATCGATACTGATCAGGCCAAGCATCAGGCCTTTCAGCCGATAGAATCTCACCTCCGGCAATTCTTCCGCTGCCTGCCAGCCGAGGGCCTGGTAGAAGGTGCCGGATCGTTCAAGATCGTCGACGCCGAGGGAAATCAGGGTTACCCGTTGTGCGGTCAACTGTTGAGCCATGGCCTCTCTTTTCGTCGTTGCGCCTGCGTCCAGCCAGCCGATGCGCGCCGTCGCCTACCCGCGACTTGTGATCATGTAGGGGGCGGGTTGGCTGCGGCTGAGCCACGGTACCGGATCTTTCGGTTTGCTCTAGTCGGTGTCAACGGTGCCGGAAAGAATGGCTTGTACATGCTTGATTTGGCGATAAGTCGAGGCGTCGTGCAGTGACTGCCGGCGCGTGCGCACCGCCGGGTTGTTTCCTGCCTGTCTCGGGCTCTTGATCGATGGGGTTCGTCGTTGCGCCTGTCGTGCGGCACGCGGTGTTGCAAGCCGGACACGGCTTGTGCCGAAACGCAGCTGGGCTCGGTGTGGCCGGCGTTCAATGGAAATCTCGAGATCTCGGAATGACACGCTGGTTCCTCGGATGGCGCGCGGTCGTGGGGATAGCGGCATGGTGTGTTCGGTTCCGGGCAGCCGTCACGGTGTTTTCCGACAGCAGGGAAAGCCAGCCCGTGATGTCCTCAAGACTGTCGGCGACCAGATGGACGATGTTTCCGGTGCGCTGAATGCGTCCCCTGACCAGTGCCAGCCGGCTGGTCATCACGGCCCGGCGGAACCTTTCGGTGATTCGGGGCCAAGCCACGATGTTGACGATGCCGGTTTCGTCTTCCAGGGTCATGAAGATGACCCCCTTGGCGCTGCCGGGGCGTTGCCGCGCCAGGACGATGCCGGCAGTGGTGGCTCGCTGGCCGTCGCGGGCGTGCCGATTGATCTGTTCGGCCGGCAGGGCGCCTGAGCCCGCAAGTTTCCCACGCAGGAAAGAGACGGGATGCGCCTTCAGGGACAGGCGCAGGGCTCGATAATCGGCAAGAACCTGTTCGCCCGGCGGCATTGCCGGCAACGGAATATCTGAAGCGTCGCCGGCTTCGAGATGGGCTGCGAACAGGGGCAGTTCGGGCGTGTCCTCGAGGACATCCCACAGCGCCTGTCGTCGATCGAGGCCGATGGAACGGAAGGCGTCCGCTTCGGCCAGGCACTTGAGAGCAGTATCCGACATGCCGGTGCGATGGCGAACATCGGCGACACTGACGTACCGCCGGCTGCGTTCCTTGACCACGAGATCAGCGTCGCGTTCGCGCAATCCCCCGATCTGGCGCATGCCAAGCCTGAGCGCCAGATGCCCGTCGGGTGTCGGCTCTAGCGAATTGTCCCAATGGCTCATGTTGATGTCGGCGGACCGTACCTCAACACCATGCTCGCGAGCGTCGCGCACGATTTGCGCCGGCGCATAGAAGCCCATGGGCTGTGCGTTCAGCAAGGCACAGGCAAACGTTTCGGGATGGTGGCACTTGAGCCATGACGACACGTAGGCGAGGTGCGCGAAACTGGCGGCATGGGACTCCGGGAACCCGTACTCGCCGAAGCCCTCGATCTGGCGGAAGCAGCGGGCCGCAAGCTCCGGGTTGTAGCCGCGCCTGATCATGCGGCCGAGCATCTTCTCGCGGAGCAGGTGCAGGGTTCCGCGTTTCCGGAAGGTGGCCATCGAGTGACGCAGGGCATTGGCCTCGTCGGGACTGAAGCAGGCGGCCGTAATCGCAATGCGCATCGCCTGCTCCTGAAACAACGGAACCCCCAGGGTTTTTTCCAGCACTCTTTGCAGTTCGTCCGGCGGGCCGTGATCCGGGTTGGGTTTGGGGTAAACCACCGGTTCGAGGCCGTCGCGTCGCCGCAGATAGGGATGCACCATGTCACCCTGGATGGGACCGGGACGGACGATCGCGACTTCGATCACCAGGTCGTAGAAGCAGCGCGGCCTGAGACGTGGCAGCATGTTCATCTGGGCGCGGCTTTCGACCTGGAACACGCCAATGGAGTCAGCCCGGCAAAGCATGTCGTAAACCGCCGGGTCTTCGCGCGGCACGTCAGAGAGCTTCAGGTCGATGCCCCGGTGGCGTTTCAGCAATGCGAACGCCTTGCGGATGCAGGTCAACATGCCGAGGGCGAGCACGTCGACTTTCATGAATCCGAGAGCTTCCAGGTCGTCCTTGTCCCATTCGACAAACGTGCGATCCGGCATGGCCGCATTGCCGATCGGCACCATTTCGCACAAGGGGGTACGGCTCAGCACAAACCCGCCGACGTGCTGCGAAAGGTGGCGGGGAAACCCCATCAGCTGGGAAGCCAGGGCAAGGGTCATGCGAAGGGCCGGATCGGCGGGGTCGAAACCGGCCTCACGGACGCGCTTTTCAGAGAATCCTCCCTCTTGCCTGAGGGAATCGGCGAGGGCCGACGCCGCATCTTCGGATAGGCCCATGGCCTTGCCGACTTCACGGGCGGCACTGCGGGCGCGGTAAGTGATCACGGTCGCGGCCAGGGCCGCACGGTCTCGACCGTACCGTTCGTAGATGTACTGGATGACCTCCTCGCGGCGTTCATGCTCGAAATCGATGTCGATGTCGGGCGGCTCTCGGCGCTCGGGAGAGATAAAGCGCTCGAACAGCAGGTCGATCTCGGTCGGATTGACGGCGGTAATGCCCAGGCAGTAGCAGACCGCCGAATTGGCTGCCGAGCCGCGTCCCTGGCAGAGAATGTCCTGCTGCCTGGCGAACTGCACGATGTCGTACACCGTGAGGAAATAGCAGGCATAGGCGAGTTGATCGATGAGTGCGAGTTCGTGTTCCAGGGTGCTGCGGAGGGCCTCGGGGATCCCGTCGGGGAAGTATCGGGCGGCTCCTTCCCAGGTCAGCTCTTCCAGGTGCTGCTGCGGGGTCTTGCCGGCCGGCACGGGCTCGTCCGGGGATTCGTATGCCAGCTCGTCGAGACGGAAATCGATCAATCCGGCCATCTCGATGGTGCGGGCGATCAGCGCTTCGTTCCCGGCAAAGAGACGCGTCATCTCGGCCGGGCTCTTCAGATGACGCTCCGCGTTGGCGTGTAGCAGGTAGCCCGCGTTCTGGACGGTCGTGTGTTCGCGGATGGCCGTCAGAACATCCTGCAGCGGGCGGCGTTCAGGGAGGTGGCAGAAAACGTCGTTGGTGGCGATCAGCGGCATGTCATGGCGGTCAGCGAGCCCGCCCAGCCGGGCGATGCGGGCTCGGTCATCGCCTCGGTAGAGCATGTGAGCGGCCAGGTAGCACGGCCCTGTGAGCCGGTTGCGCAACGCGGTCAGGCTTTCGGCGAAGGTGTCCACGGGCGGGCCGGGAGGGGGTAGAACGATGAGGACCTGGTCCTCGGCATGGGCGCAGAGGTCGCTCAGACGGAGCTGACACTTGCCCTTGTCTGCGCGCCGCTGTCCCAATGTCAGCAAGCGGCAAAGGCGGCCATAGGCTGCACGGTCGCGCGGGTAGCACAGCAGGGAAAGGCCGTCCTCGAGATCAAGGCGGGCACCAGCCAGCAGGCGGATTCCTGCCTCCCTGGCAGCCACGTGGGCCCGCACGATGCCGGCCAGCGAATGCCGGTCGGTGATGCCGATCGCCGTCAGTCCCAGCGCCGCCGCCCGTTCCACCAGCTCCTCGGGATGGGAGCCGCCCCGGAGGAAGCTGAAGTTGGTGGTCGTCTGTAATTCGGCGTACAAGGGCGCGTCATCCGTACAGGCCGTGGAGAAACCAGCGCGGGACGCCGTTGCCATGGAGGTCAGCGCGGTAGAGCCAGTAGCGATGGCCATCCGTGTCTTCGACGCGCCAGTAGTCGCGCGTTGCCTGGCAGCTGTCCGGCGTCCACCATTCCGAGGCGATGCGCTCAGGGCCGGCGGCCCGGGCGATGTGGAAGCGCACTCGTCGCCAAATGAACAGGCGCGGCGGGCCATCCGGAATCAGGGCGATGACCTGCAGGGGCTCCGGGCGTTCAAACAGACGCAACGGGCGCGGGGGGACGTCCGGGTACGAAGACGGGAAGGTTGGGGCTTCGCCAGGTCTGGCAAGGCGTTCGGCCTGTTCCGGGAAGCGGTGCTCGGTGGCAACCGGACACCGGACAGCGCCAGCTCCCAGGCGCGCCACGAGCCGGTCGATGAGCAGGTCAAGATTGTCCTGCTGGCCGTCGTCGAGCAAAAGCTGCCGGGCTACCAGTGGTTCAACCGAGGTCGCGTGCAGCACGATGGCATCGATCCCGAACCCGGGATCCACGGTTTCAAGTTCGCTCACAAACAGACGCTGGAGGTGATCCGCGTCCCGGGTCGGCCGGGATGCCGCCACGGTGCGTTCGGTCACGCTTCCATCGATCCCGAAACACCAGAGCACAAGTCGTCTTGCACCGCGTTGATCGCGTTTCAACGCAGCCGTGGCGCGGGCCATCACGTCGACCAGCGCGGTTTCCAATCCCTCTCTGTGTATGACCGGCTCCGCAAAATCGAGGCGCCAGCGATAAACCGGCGACGGGACCAGAGGGGAGAGATGTTCGTTCCGGTCTCCGAGAACCCGGTCGAGGCGCTGAAGCAATCCGTTCCCGGTCCTGCAGGATGGGAACCTGCGCAGCAGGGCTGTGCGCGGCAATCGAGTGATCGCCCCGATAGTGGTCAGCCCCAGGTGGCGCAGTGTCAGGGCATCGTCGCGCGTCACGCCAAGCGCTTCGACGGGCAGGGGCTCCAGGGCTTCCCGGAGGGAGCCGGGGGGGACGATGCGTCGGCACTCAGGGGCGAAGCGGGCCAAGGCCCTGGCCGCGCCCGGGGTATCGGTGATCCCCAGGCGGGCCTCCAGTCCGAAACCTGTCAGCCGTTTCGAAACGGTTTGCATCATCGCCGGTTCGCCCCCGAACAGGTGGGAACAACCGGTGACATCGAGCAGAAGACCGTCGGTGCCGTCGCATGCGACGCGGGGTGTGAAGCGGCCGCACCACAATCCCAACCGCATCAGGGCCTGCTGGTCGGCGGCCGGGTCCGCCGTTCCCACGGCGATCCCGGCCATCAGGGCACGGGCATCCACCAGACGCATGCCGGGCAGCAGGCCGGCCTGTTCGGCCCGCTGATCGATGGCCGTCAGCACCATCCCGCGTCGACCGGGAGCCGCCAGTACCAGCGGGGAAGATTTAACCGGCTCGAAGGAGTGCGGAGCGGAGTGTGCCCTGCTGATCAGCGAGCGCTGCCGCCGGTCGATGGCCCAGCGCGGCAACCACACGGAAAGCACTCGTCTCATGGTGCCATTCCACATCGCACCGAGCCGCCCGCCCGCCCCGGCAACGGACGAGTCCGAGCTGCCAACGGGGTGCTCCGGGAGCGCGGATGTCGAGCGGGTCGTGAGCGGAGGGGAGAGTCCTGACCAGCCATCGCGTGGCCGCTGCGCTGGTTGGAACGAGTCCGTCGTCGCGCAGCAGCAAGGCGGGCGTCATGCCTTCCTGGGCGGCCAGCGACAGCCGCCGGGCCATGGTGAAACCGGTGCTCCTGATGGCCGCGAACACCGCCGCCAGGGCTCCGGAGCGCAATCCCTCTTCCATGACCCATAGGACCTCCTTGTCATGCCGGGCCCGGACCATCAGCAGTGCGGCTGGATTGCCGCCGAGGTCGCGCCATCCCCAGCCGTACAGACGGCCGGATCGACCTGCGCCGCTCTCGCAGACCAGGACGGTCTTGCGTCCGGCGCGGCGCGACAGTCGCTGCAGAAGGGCGGCGAGGAAGGCTGCGGCTGACGGTCGGTCTGCACCGGTGGCGCCGGCTGCTTCGTGCAGGGCGCCCAGGGTCAGTCCGTGGGGGGGAAGGGCGCCATCCAGCGTCTTGATCCCCGGAAGCCATGCGGTATCCGGTTCGACAGATACGCGCTTTTGGGTTGGCCGTTCCAGTGCCGAGATTCGTTGGCGCAGGGCTGCCAGTGCGACGAAACGGGAGTTCTTGTCCACGACGTACCCACCTGGTCGGTGCATCTGAAATCTGAATGTTCTTTATATGTTCTCTTAATGATGTGTCAAGAACTGGATCCCGGGTGCCATCATTCGTACCCCCGTCATCACCGAGACCGGCATTCCATCTTGCGGGATGTCGGTCTCCCTCTTTCCGCTGCCGCTTCCGGCGCATGCAATGCTGGTGCCGAGATGACCGGGCGGTGTGGCGTGCCTCTTGCCTGATCACTTGCCAGGAAGGAGCACGCTGCGCCCGATCAGCTCCGGATGGCGTTGGCTGTTTTGGCGAGGTGCCCGGGCGCGATCCACGGGCTCTCGGCGGACAGCTGGCGGCTGCGGGCGGGGGTGAACGAGAGGCTTGCCGGTTATCGGCGCTTCACCTCAGTCCAGGGACCTCCGGGAGGCCATGACGCAACCTCATCGCGGGTCAGCATGGGCTGCAGGAAGGCGCGTAGATCATCGATGACCTGGACGAGTGAAGCGGATGCTACTTCAAGGCGGTCGCGCGCGAGGAAAGCCCGCCACTGGGTTTCTCTCTCTAGGGCAAAACTATCGCTGAAGCCGACAGGTACTTGTTCCGGCAAAGGGGTTCGGCGCCGCTGGAAGGTCCGACGGATGGCCGCCGCCAGGTCGTCGCGTTCGAATGCGAATGTCCGCGCGATCATCCAGAGGTCGTAGAAATCCTTCATGCGGCTGTTCCCGATACCGAGCGATACGATCGCTTCAGTTTTCTCGGCGACGACGGTTTCTGGCGGATACGCGCGCAGGATGGGCGCCGGCGCGTCGAGAAGGGCGGGATATTCGATCTCGATTGGCTCAGGCGTGATCACGTCGCCGAAACCGACATCGATCTGGATGGGCAAGCGCGCGCCGGCGATGGTC
>JAPOON010000615.1 GCA_026713405.1 Gammaproteobacteria bacterium | reverse complement strand
CAAACAAGCGAGGGGCATTCCCGCTACAATGCGCCGCTTTCCGGTCGCGGTACGAACGTGGCAATGCCCTGGCCCGAGGGAAAAGCAGCGACCGGGTGTGGTGTTGACTCGTTTGTGAACCTTGTCCGCGAACAAGAGGAATAGAGGAAGCCATGTCTCCGGGAATGCGCAGATTCGTTCTATTCGCCCTGGCGCTTGTCGGGTCCTGGCTGGCCGGGCTGTATGTAGAGCCAACGTGGACGGTCGAGCGCATAGCCCTCGATGCCCGCATGGACGAATCCGGAGGGCTCTACTACCGGTTGGAGGGGGAGTCCGTTCCCTTCGAAGCGGTTCCCACCGACGAATCGGTACTTCAGGCGTTCAGTGCGGCCGGCATGGCGGGGACCCCCGCGGTCAGGGAGGAATTCGTCTCCGCCGTGGAGGTTCGCGACGGGCAGGAGCGCGCTGCCTACTATCAAATGGCCGCAAAGTTCCACTTCGGCTACCTGTCGCTGCTGCCGGCGCTAGTGGCGGTCATGCTGTGCTGGCTGACCCGCGAACCCGTCACCGCGCTGCTCGGCGGCATCGCCTCCGGCGCACTTATCCTCGGCAAGTACGATCTCACCGGCGAGGTGCTGATTCCCTCGGTGGCCACCACCGGCTCGGCGAGCGTGCTGGTGCTCTACCTGTGGCTGCTGGGCGGGCTCATGGGGGTCTGGTCGCGCACCGGCGCCGCCCAGGCCTTCGCGGAGTTCGTCACGGTGCGCTTCGTGCGCGGGCCGCGCAGCGCCAAGATGGTGGCCTGGTTACTGGGCGTGGTCTTCTTTCAGGGGGGCACCGTCAGCACGGTGCTGGTGGGCACCACGGTACGGCCCATCGCCGACAAGGAGCGGGTCAGTCACGAGGAACTGGCCTATATCGTCGATTCCACGGCCTCGCCCATCGCCTCACAGCTCGCGTTCAATGCCTGGCCCGGGTACGTGCAGGCATTCATTTTCGTCTCGGGGGTGAGCTTCCTCGCGACGGAATCCGATCGCATCGCCTTTTTCTTCCAGAGCGTGCCGTTCTGCTTCTACGCGATATTCGCGGTGCTCGGCACGTTTCTACTGAGCGTGGAGAAACCGCTTTTCCTGGGCCGGCAACTGGGGGAGGCGATGGCCCGTGCGCGCTCTACCGGTGCGCTCGATGCGCCGGACGCGGCGCCGTTGTCGGCAAAGGAACTGCAGGGCAGCGATGTGCCTGCCGGTTATTCGCCGAACGTCTGGGAGTTCTTTCTGCCGCTTGGTCTGCTGATCTTTACCGCGGTGGGTACCTTCCTGGCTTTCGGCTCGCCGAACGTCCACTGGGCCTTCGGCGGCGCTTTGTTGCTGGCAGCGGGCATGGCGCTGGCCAAGGGCATGGCGCTCAAGGACCTGATGAGCGGTTTTCACGAGGGTATCAAGGGCGTGCTGATCGGCTCAGTGATCCTGCTGCTGGCCATCACCATCGGCGGCATCAGCCGGGAGACCGGCGGCGGCATCTTCCTGGTGGAGCAGCTCGGCAATGCCATTCCCTATTTCATGCTGCCGGTGATGCTGCAAGTGATGACCATGGTGATCGCGTTTTCCACCGGTACGAGCTGGGGCACCTATGCCGTTGCCTTTCCGCTGGCGATGCCGCTGGCCTGGGCGGTGGCCACGGGGCAGGGGCTCTCCCATCCGGAACTCTTCATGACGCTCTGCTTCGCCGCGGTCATGGACGGCAGCGTGTACGGCGATCAGTGTTCGCCCATATCGGATACCACGGTGTTGAGTTCCGTGTGCACCGGCTGTGACCTGATGGATCACGTGAAGACGCAGATTCCGCAGGCGTCCATTGCCGCGGGGCTTGCTGCCGTCTGCTGGACGGGCGTCGCCTTCCTGACCGCCTGATGCCGGGCGCTGGCAAAGCCGGTTACGCCGGCCCCAGACCCGGGGGGCGCGCCGGGGCGGAAACTTTCATGGGACAACCGCCGGCACGCCGCTGATGGGGATCAAGACGCTGGCGCTGCTGTTCGGCCCCGTAGCGGCCTTGGCCACCGGGTTCGCGATGCTGGCGGCGGGCGCCGTGCCCGCGGCGGCCGTCACCCTGGGGGTGACCGTGCTGTGCGTGATCTGGTGGGTGCTGGAGCCCATTCCGATTCCGGCGACGTCGCTGGTGCCGCTGGCGCTGTTGCCGATGTCGGGGGTGCTGACCGGGGCGGAGGTGGGTCAGGCCTACGGTCACCCGGTGGTATTGCTGCTGCTCGGGGGGTTCATCCTGTCCACGGCCATGGAGCGGAGCGGGGCGCACCGGCGTATTGCCCTCGCGCTGCTGCACCGGGTGGGCAGCGGCAGCAGCCGGCGGGTGGTGTTCGGCTTCATGATCGCGGCGGCGGCGCTGTCGATGTGGATCTCGAATACGGCGACGACGCTCATGCTGCTGCCGGTGGCGCTTGCGGTGCTGGAGCGCGCGCGCGATCCGAAGCTGGCGCCGGCGCTGCTGCTCGGCATCGCCTATGCGGCCAATATCGGGGGGTGGGCACGCCGGTCGGGACGCCGCCGAACATGATTTTCCGGGGGGTTTACGAGGAAACCTTCGGGGCGACCATCGGCTTTGGCGAGTGGATGGCGCTGGGCTTGCCGGTGGTGCTGATTTTTCTGCCGCTCATGGGGCTGTGGCTGACGCGCACGGTCACCTACAAGGGCGCGCTGGAGTTGCCGGAAAGCGGCGCCTGGCGGCCCGAGGAGAAGCGGGTGCTCACCGTGTTCGGCCTGACGGCGCTGGCCTGGATCACCCGCGTGGAGCCGATGGGCGGCTGGATGGCGCTCTTCGACCTGCCCTACACGAACGATGCCATGGTGGCGTTTCTGGCGGTGGTGGCCATGTTCATCGTGCCGAACGGCAAGGGCGGGCGGCTGCTCGACTGGGAAACGGCGGCGAAGATTCCGTGGGGCATGCTCATCCTGTTCGGGGCCGGGCTCGCCATCGCGGCGGCGTTCAAGTCTTCGGGGCTATCGGAGGCGATCGGCAGTGGGGTGTCGATGATCTCCGCCTGGCCGGTATTCGCCGTCATCCTGGCCATTTGCCTGGCGGTGACGTTCCTGACGGAAGCCACCAGCAACACGGCCACCACGTCGCTGCTCATGCCGATCCTGGCGGCGGCCGCGATCGGGGCGGCCATCGACCCGCGCCTCTTGATGATTCCGGCGGCGATGAGCGCGAGCTGCGCCTTCATGCTGCCGGTGGCGACGGCGCCCAACGTCATCATGTTCAGTACCGGCCGGTTCACGGCGAAGCGCATGATTCAGGAAGGGCTGGCGCTGAATTTAATCGGCGCGCTGGTGATCTCGTCGCTCTGCTACCTGTTTTTCGGCAGGAGTTGAGCGCGCCAGCCGGCTGGAGATGCTGCACCGCGGTAGCGATGCTGCCGCCGGGAACTGTAGTATCGCGCCGAACAGCGAGGGTGCCCCTCAAAAATGGTATTGACCCGCAAACTGCACCAAGAGCCGCGCTCTCTCTGGTCTTTTGCCCCTGTGCGCGCACATGCTCCCTCCAACATAGGCAGAGCTATGCACTTTGTTCCTGCGAGGGGTATCCCGTCGCGCGCCCCGGCTGCAGGCTCCTCGCGAGCGCGCGCACAGGGGCAAAATCCGGCGGACGCTCCTGTCAGGGAGCGCATCATCGCGGCCCCTGGTGCGATTTGCGGGCTGGCGCCGTGACCGGTGTGCTGGCGACATTCGTCCGGGGAGTGATCGGCGCGATCCGCGACCTGGCGCCCATCATCCTGGTCATCGCCTTTTTTCAGATCGTGGTGCTGCAGCAGCCGTTCCCCAATCTCGGGGGGGTGCTGGTGGGGCTGCTCTGTGTCATCGCCGGGTTGACCCTGTTCGTGCAGGGCCTGGAGAGCGGGCTGTTTCCCCTGGGCGAAGAACTTGCCCAGGAATTCGCGAACAAGGGCAGCCTGACGGCGCTGCTGGCGTTTGCGTTCTGCCTGGGTTTCGGTACCACGGTGGCAGAGCCCGCGCTCATCGCCGTTGCGGCGGAGGCGGCGGAGGTTGCGGCGGAAGCGGGCGCCATCGCCGCGGACGCGGCGGCCCGGACGGAGTATGCCTTCAACCTGCGCATGGTGGTGGCGGTGTCGGTGGGCGCGGCCATCGTTCTGGGGGTGGTGCGGATTCTCAAGGGCTGGCCGATCCATCGGCTGATCATCAGCGGGTACGTGCTGGTTACCGTCATGACGCTCTTCGCGCCCGATGAGATCATCGGCGTCGCCTATGACTCGGGCGGGGTGACCACCAGTACGATAACGGTTCCCCTGGTCACCGCGCTCGGCGTCGGGCTCGCCAAATCCATCAAGGGGCGCAACCCGATGATCGACGGTTTCGGGCTCATCGCCTTTGCCAGCCTCAGCCCGATGATCTTCGTACTCCTGTACGGGATGGCGGTCTGATGGTGGAGTTTCTCGAGACCCTGGTGGGAACCGTGCTCTCCACGGCGCTGGATGTCGCTCCAATCGTCGGCATTCTCGTCTTTTTCCAGTTCGCGGTGTTGCGCCGCCGGCTGCCCAACGCCGGCAAGATCGTTGCCGGGTTCGGCTACGTGCTGATCGGGCTGACCCTGTTTCTGATCGGCCTCGAGGAGGCGCTGTTTCCCATCGGCGAAACCATGGCGCGGCAGCTTACGGCGGTGGATGCCGGGGCCGGTGCCGAAGCGGTGGCCGGTGCCGCGGGCGCGTCCGAAGGCATCGTCCGGTGGGACGACTACCTGCTGGTGTATGCGTTTGCGGCGGCCATCGGGTTTGCCACCACCGTGGCGGAGCCGTCGCTGATCGCCGTTGCGCTGAAGGCCGAAGAAGTGTCCGGCGGCGCGGTACATGCCTGGGGCCTCAGGCTGGCAGTGGCGGTGGGGGTCGCGATTGGCGTGGCGCTGGGCTGCTTCCGCATCGTCACAGGAACGCCATTGCCCTGGTATATCGTGGGCGCCTACGTGGTCGTCATCGTGCAGACCTTCCGCTCCAGCCGCACTATCGTGCCGCTCGCCTACGACTCGGGCGGCGTCACCACCTCGACGGTGACCGTACCGGTGGTTGCCGCGCTCGGCCTCGGCCTCGCCGCCAGCGTGCCGGGGCGCAGCCCGCTGATCGACGGCTTCGGCCTGATCGCCTTTGCCAGCGTCTTTCCCATCATGTCGGTGCTCGGCTACGCCATGGCGGCGTCCTGGCTGGGCCGGCGCCGCAATCCCCATGCCACGCCTTCCGCGGAGACTTGAGCCATGCAACTGAAACTCATCGTAACCCTGGTGGACGACCAGAAGACCGACACCGTCATCGATGCGGCGCGCGCTGCCGGCGCCACCGGCGCCACCGTGATCACCAGCGCGCGCGGCGAGGGGCGCTCTCCGAAAAAGACCTTCATGGGCCTGGAACTCGCCTCAAAGCGGGATGTCATACTTTTCCTGGTGGCAGCAGACAGGGCACCGGACATCCTGGAGTGCATTCGCGAAGCCGGGCGATTCGACGGTGAGCCCGGCGCGGGCATCGCCTTTCTGGTCGATGTCGAGAAGGCCGTGGGCCTGACCACCCAGTTCGCCGACATGCCGGACGAGACAGGGGAGGAGTAGTCGAGGGGCTGCAACGACTCCGACCCGTTGAACTCGTATAATGCCGCCCGTCGTTCCAGGAGAAAGTACTATCGAGTACGCCTTCGCCGCGCTCCGGTCTGTTCGACCCCCGCTGCACGGCGACGCGACACCCTCGCGACGAAGATCGGAGAGATATGAGCGCTAGCGATTCCAGCCGGAAGGTCGCTTCCGGCATGCGCCCGACGGGGCGCCTGCACCTCGGTCACTACCACGGGGTAATCAAGAACTGGGTACGGCTGCAGCACGAGTACGAGTGCTATTTCTTCGTCGCTGACTGGCATGCGCTAACCACCGGCTACCACGATACCGGGGATATCGAGCGGAACACCTTCGACATGGTGGTCGACTGGCTGGCCGCGGGCGTCAACCCGGGCGCCGCCACCATCTTCATCCAGTCGAAGGTGCCGGAGCACGCCGAACTGCACCTGTTGCTGTCGATGATCTCACCGGTTGGCTGGCTGGAGCGGGCGCCGACCTACAAGGACATGCAGGCGAAGCTGAACGACCGGGACCTGGCCACCTACGGGTTTCTCGGCTACCCGGTGCTGCAGGCGGCGGACATCCTGATGTATCGCGCCGGCAATGTGCCGGTCGGGGCCGACCAGGTGGCTCACCTGGAACTGGTGCGTGAGATCGCCCGCCGCTTCAACCACGTGTTCGGCCGCGAGTCCGGGTTCGAGGAACACGCGCTGGCGGCGCTGAAGAAAATGGGCCGCAAGGCGTCGCGCATCTACCAGAACCTGCGCCGCGCCTACCTGGAACAGGGCGATACCGAGGCCCTGGAGCGTGCCCGGGCATTGCTGGCCGAACAGCGGAACCTGTCGATAGGCGACCGGGAACGGTTGTTCGGTTACCTGGAGGGAAGCGGCCGCATCGTTCTGCCGGAGCCCCAGGCGCTGCTGACCAAACACGCGAAAATGCCGGGGCTCGACGGGCAGAAGATGTCCAAGTCCTACAACAACACCATCCGCCTGCGGGAGCCCGCGGAGGACGTCGACCGCAAGGTGCGAACCATGAAAACCGACCCGGCGCGGGTGCGGCGCCAGGACCCGGGCGATCCGGCCAAGTGTCCTGTTTTCGACCTGCACCAAGTATACTCCGACCCGGAAACCCTGGACTGGGCCGCCCGGGGCTGCCGCAGCGCAGGCATCGGCTGCCTCGATTGCAAGCGGCCGCTGATCGAGGCGATCAATGCAGAGCAGAAGGTGATGATCGATCGGGCGGAACGAT
>JAPOON010000614.1 GCA_026713405.1 Gammaproteobacteria bacterium | reverse complement strand
TGGTTCGTAGGCTCGTCACCGCAGACGGCACCGATCATCGAGAAATCGCTTGCCCGGATGCTGGAGCTCCTGGAGACACACCTGGAGGGTCGGAGCTACCTGTTGGGCGCCCGGCCCGCGTTCGCCGACTTCGGTATCGCTGCCCAGGTCTGGCAGCTTTCCACCGATCCCACCGGCAGCGAACTGATCCCGCCCCGGACGCTCGCGTGGTGCCGGGAGATGCAGGATCCGAAGGCGCATGGGCCGTTCGAGGCATGGCCCGCACTGGCGCCCACCCTGATGCCGCTCCTCGCGGAAGAGGTCGGCGGCCGCTTTCTCCCCTGGTCCGACGCCAATGCCCGGGCCATTGCCGAGGAAGCCGAGGAATTCACGGTCAACCTCGCCGGAGACCGCTGGGCCCAGAAACCGCAGCGCTATCACGCCCGCTCACTCCGTGTCCTTCGCGAGCGGTACGCCGGCCTCGGCGAGAACGCCGATCTCGATCAGGTGCTGGAGGCGGCCGGCTGTCTCACCTGGCTGCGTTGACGTGCCGACCCGGCAGAAGGACCCGTCTCCGGCCCGCGCCGTCTTCCGCAGAGTCGGCGCCGGGAAGCTTCAGGGCGGCACTCAGTGCGGAAGACCCTTGAGAGGCTGCCCGATTGCCTGACGCCGGGCGGCCGAAACCACCGCCATGGGTCGCCGCGGCAACCCGCCGGCAACACCCCCGTGGCTCAGCGCTGCCTTGACCGCGACCGGCAGGTCGTCGCCGGCCTACGCGTAGAGTGCCGCGCAGCGAACCTCGATGCTCCAGCGGTCGGGGGCATCCGGCGGCGTCGCAGGATCCTCGAAGGCACTGTGAAAGCTGAAGGTGCAGGGCTGGCCGACACCGTCGGGATCGGCCCTGGCACCCTCCGACCGGGCCAGTTCACCAGCTGAATCCCACTGCTTGATGAGCAGCGCCTCGTCACAGGTCATGGCGGACCAGTAGATCCAGCGGTGGCGGGCGTCGTGCTTGGCGAAGTAATTCTCGCCGATCCGGTCGCTGTAGTGGATCTCGAAGACGACGAGCTCTTCCGGTTGCACGCTCATCCCGTCGCAGAGCGCGAGCGGCCGCGTGGCCACCGGCTCGCGGGCGATATTGCGCCAGACATTGATGAGCGCGAACCGTCCGTCCGTGATCGCCTGCTCGACCGCCCCGGCATCCAGGAGCGTCTCGCCCTCGGCCAGCACCGTGCGATAGGTGTCGTTCAGGGTCGGCGGCCGGGCCAGGTCGCGCAGCCGCTGGGGCGCGCTGGTCAGGGTGTAGTCACCATGCACCAGATGCGCCGGCCCCTGCACCTGCTGGCCGCCCGCAATGCGTCGCTTGCCCGACTTGCCGGACGCGGAGCGAATGTTGTGGTCGAAGGCAGCAACGGCGGCCGCTCCAGTCGCGGCGCGCACGATCTCGGCGCATTCGGGATAGTACGCCCGGGTCACCACGTCGTGATCGAGAAAGTCCAGGTCCGGGTTGGCCAGCGGCCGCTCAAGCACCTCGAAGCCGTTCGTGGTCAGGGTCGGTTCCCCGGTCTTCGTCATCGTGCGGGCGTCGAGGATCGCCATCTCGCGATCTTCCAGGTCGACGCCGAGGAGCCCGCTGTCGCTGCCGTCTCGGTCGCGGCGGCTGAGCACCTTGCCGTTTCGATAGAGCGAGGATTCCGCCGACGGCTGCATGTAGCGGAAGGTTCCGAAGCGAACCCCGTTTTCGATCGATTTCGTAGCTGGTTCAGTCATGCTGACCGTCCGCCCTTCTGAGCGATCACGCGCTGCGATTCGGTACCCGCGGTGCCCGCAGGTCTCCATGTTGCCACCGATGCCACCGCCTCCGGATACATAATCCGTTTGCGAGAAAAATACCATTTGCAGGGCCTGATGGAGCGGCGCGGCTGCTCCTTCCCGGCCGCCAAGGGCGGTCCACCACAACCAGACCAAACGGCGTTCTCCAAGAGCAACTGCGGCCGCCTGCAAGCACGCTCAGGAGCGGCTCCTTCCTTGGCCCCGCTGGTTTCGTAATTTGCGGGGCTCAGACTCGGTCAAGCCTGCCAGCTCAACCGGCGGCCCATCAAATCGCTTGGATCAATTCCACCACTTCGCGAGTGCGCGTCACCCGACCATGCCAGTTCCGGTCGAATTCCCCGATCATTTGCTTGAGCGCGTCGGACGCCATCACGCGGTTCACGTCCGCCAGGTCCCTGAACTCGTAGAAAGCGATATGCACGTTGTCGTCCACTTCGCTCCAGCCGCGACGCGCGCCCGTGGCGCTGAACGCCTCGACGGCCTCGGGCAAATGCTCGTTCTGGTACCAAGCATCGAATGCGTCCCGCACCGCAGGGTCCACCTCGGCGCGGACGATCAGAAATGCCGCCAACTCTCGGCCTCCATCTGGTCCTCTGACCGGCCATGACCGATCCGGAGGGGCTGCATGCTACTGCGCGGCTTCGCGCGTCGCCAAGCCGGATGTCCAGCGGCGGCAGACATGCTCAAGGAACAGCAAGATATCCGTAGTGAAATGGGCCGCTGGGACCGACGCCGTCCGAGGGAACGCCCCCCTGTCGGCAGGGCATCGGACCGATCTCCCAAATCGAGCCAGATTCCGGGTTTGGCTCATCGTTTCGTAACGTCCGGGCCGCCTATAGTCGGTCCGAGGATGGCGCGACCGAAGTCAACATTGAGGACTACCACTAATGGTCGAGCGACACCCTCCTGTCGACCCGGTGCACCCGGGAGAAATCCTGCGCGAAGATGTTCTGCCCGCGCTGGTAATCAGCAAGACGGCCATAGCGGAGGCCCTCGGGATTTCCCGCCAGACGCTTTGCGACATTCTGAACGAGAAACAGCCGGTGACAGCCGAGATGGCCATGCGCTTGGGCAAGTTGTTTGGCAACGGTGCAGGGTTCTGGGTCAATCTCCAGCGCATCTACGATCTGGCACTCGCCGAGCGGGCGGTCGATGTCTCCGGAATCCCGACGCTCGAAGCACGGAATCGGTAGATCGAATAGTCCGGCGAAGACATCACTTCGAGCAAGTACGGGCAAGAGCTGACCTCGTGCTGCGCCAGGCAACCAAGTCCCGGTCCGGCCATCACCTCCCTCAGGACGATCTGCGGTTCGCAGGTGCGCAGTGCCAACGCGGCACCTGAAAACATGTTTCGTCAACCAGTGGGCTTAGGGAACTGGTGTCGGCTCGCCGACCGGACCGACAAAGCGGTACGACTCAAGATCGCTCTCGTTGCACGCCAAGGCCAGCGGAGAGACCGCTGACAGCGCCGTGACGATGAGTTCGCCGGCCAACTGGCCACCTCCTCCCCGCAACCGCCTCGCCAACGCGGTCTACACCTCATCGGCTTGGTCGGCCATTTCCGGCATTTCGCGCTCCGCTTCGGTCCGCAAATGCTCCCCGAACATGTCAGCGGAACAACCGGGTGCCGAAGGCGGCCTCCAGGGTATCGACGCGGCCAGTCACGGTCGCCCGGAGGATGTAAAGCATCTCCACAGCAGCGCTGATGGTGCCGAGCTTCGGGACCAGCCAAGCCGTGCGCAATTCGCTCCAGTGCTGCATTTGGGCGGCCCCACCCAACGCTATTTGCACCATGCACGCGCATCATATGCGCACGTGTCGACGTTATTTGCCTAAATTCACCGGACTATAGTCGGGGACACGACTTTCGACGGGAGTTCACGATGCAGAGATACCATCCCGTTCTCGTCACACTGCACTGGCTCATGGCCTTGATGGTCCTGGTTTCCTTGACGGCCGGCAGCGTGTTCCTGGAGAACATGCCCAACGACCACCCCGACAAGATCTTCGCCTTGACCGGGCACATGAGTGCAGGCATTGCGATCGGTGTCCTGCTGGTCCTGCGCCTCGTCACGCGCATCCGAACGCCCAAGCCACCGCGCGCCACCACCGGCAACGCTCTGCTGGACAGGATCAGCATTTGTGTGCACTGGGGCTTCTACGTGCTGATTGCCGGCATGGTGCTCTCAGGGCTGGCCACGGCGCTGGGCACCGGTCTCTTCCCCATCGTTTTCGGCGGAGCGGCTGAGACCTTGCCCCTGGACCTTTTCGACTTGCCGCAACGCGCCGTCCATGGCTGGGTTGCGTCGGCACTCGGGGCGCTCATTCTCTTGCATGTCGCGGCGGCCTTGTATCACCAGTTGGTGCTGAAGGACGGATTGTTGCGGCGGATGTGGTTTGGCCCACGAAGCTGACCGGGCCTGTCCGGGCGCGGGGGGAACCGGGACATCGCGGGGCCAATGACGGTTGGCCCCGACACCACCGGCGAGTCCCGGGCCGCCCACACGGATAGCGGAACCGGGGACATCAGGCTCCGAGCCGCCATCGCGCCGACCGGACCCCTGTCAGCTATCCAGGGGCGGAACTGCCCGCCACCATTCGCATCATCTCGACAGACGCCTGCGCGTTCGCACCCGAGGGAGACCCGACAGCAGTAATCAAAGGGGATTATGTAGGAAAGTGCCGAAAATCGGCTAAATCATTCAGGACGAAGGCTTTTCCACGTAGCGCATCCGCACCGGCCTAGCCAGCGCCTTTACAGCGTCTTCGAAGCTGGCATTCACGCGCATATCAGCTTCCAGCTCCGCCTTCGACGGCTGGTACGATG
>JAPOON010000613.1 GCA_026713405.1 Gammaproteobacteria bacterium | reverse complement strand
GGATAAAGCAAACGACTGACATGGCCGCTCGGCGCTCGGAAAGCCAAATCCGCAAATGATGTTCCTTGCAAGCCCGGGACAGTCGGCAGGCACGGCCGCGATGATACCATCCGGCCATGCATCCCACGCTCTCTCAATGGGTCGAATCCAGCCTGGACGCATCCCTTTCCGCAATCGAACCGCTACTTGTGGAAGCGAGCAACCGGCGCTTCTACCGGGTACGGCTGAACGCCTCCAAACCCGGGCCGGAGAGCCTCGTCGTCATGGATTCACCGCCGGAACTGGAGCGCAACGATGCGTTCATCGCCGTGCAGAAACTCCTCGCCGGGCAGGGGCTGCCGGTACCGTCCATCGTCGCGTTGAACATGGAAAAGGGGTTTTTCCTGCTCAGCGACCTGGGAGACCGGCACCTGGAAGATGCCTACGGCACCCCTGTGCAGGACTCGGCCCTCGCGGTTGCCATCGACAATCTCGTGGCATTGCAACGCACCGATGCACCCGACATCGCGCCCTACCTGGAATCCCGCTTCCGCGACGAACTGGACATCTTCGTCGAGTGGTTCCTGGGCGCCCTGCTCGACGAGCCACTGCCGGAAGCCGCCTGCGAGGCATTCGAGACGCTGATCGAAAATGCCCTCGGCCAGCCCCAGTGCCTGATTCATCGCGACTACCACTGCCGCAATCTCCTGGTGACGCCTGACGGGGGCCTCGGCATCGTCGACTTTCAGGACGCCCTGATCGGCCCCGCGACCTACGACCTGGCCTGCCTGTTGTGGGACTGCTACCACGACTTCGACCACGGCGAGCGGCGCCGCTGGCAACGCTACTACCAGGACAGGTCCCGCTTCCCGTTCGACGACGATGCGCTGTCGAGAGCCCTGGACCTGACCGGCCTGCAACGGCAGCTCAAGGCCATCGGCATCTTCGCGCGGCTCAAGTTGCGCGACAGCAAACCGGGCCACATGCGCTACATCGCCCCGGTCCTGGAGTCGGCAACCCGGATCTGCGCGTCCTATCGCGCAACCCGGCAACTCGGGAACTGGCTGACCGGCCTCAACCCCCAGGCACACAAGGCGTTCGACGCCAAATGAAAGCCATGATCCTTGCCGCCGGCCGGGGCACCCGCCTGGGCGTGCACAGCCAGACGGTTCCCAAGCCCATGCAGACCATTGCCGGGAAACCCCTCATCGGCTACCACCTGGATTGGCTGCGCAGCGCGGGCGTAACCGACGTGGTGATCAATCTCCACCACCTCGGCGACCAGATCCGGGATTACGCCGGCAACGGCAAACAGTTCGGCCTGGCCGTGCACTACAGCCCCGAGGAAACCCTGCTGGAGACCGGCGGCGGCATCGTCGCCGCCCTGCCGGTGCTGGGCAACGAGCCGTTCCTGATTCTGTTGGGGGACATCTTCACCGACTACCCGTTCGCCCGGTTCGCCACATCGCTGCCGGAGAACTCGTCGATGCACATGCTGCTGACGCCGACACCCGGTCGCCGGGCATGGGGCGATTTCGACTGGGCCGACGGGCGCGTCACGGGCCGCGGCGAAGACTACGTTTACTGCGGCCTTGCCCTGTTCGACCCGGTGCTGCTCGCCGGCCGGCGCGCCGAGCCGTTTTCCCTGCGCGAGCCCATGTTCGATGCCGTGGTCCGCGGGCGGGTCACCGGGCAGGTGTGGGACGGCTACTGGACGGACATCGGCACGCCCGAACAGCTGAACGAGGTGCGCGAGCGGTTGGGCAAAGCCTCCCGACCTCTATAAAATGCCGTTTTGCCAAGGACGGCACACCGTCACCCACTCAGATGCAACCCTGGATCGCCCCGTCCATCCTGTCCGCTGATTTCTCCCGCCTCGGCGAAGAAATCACCGCCGTGCTCGCTGCCGGCGCCGACATCATCCACTTCGATGTCATGGACAATCACTACGTGCCCAACCTGACCATCGGGCCGCTGGTGCTGCAGTCGCTGCGCAAGGCCGGCATCGACTGCTTCATGGACGTGCACCTGATGGTGAAACCGGCAGACCGGCTGATCGGCGATTTCCTGGATGCGGGCGCCAACCTCATCAGCGTGCACCCCGAATCGACGGAACACCTGCACCGGACCCTCTCGCTTATTCGCGAAGGCGGCGCGCAGGCGGGCATCGTGTTCAACCCGGCAACGCCCCTGCACGCCCTGGACGAGGCGAACGGCCTGGTCGACCTGGTGCTGATCATGTCGGTGAACCCCGGCTTCGGCGGCCAGGCGTTCATTCCGGAAAGACTCGACAAGCTGCGCCGCGTTCGCCGGAGCATCGACGAGAGCGGCCGGGAAATCCGCCTCGAGGTGGACGGCGGCATCAAGACAGGCAATATCGCCGAGGCTGCCCGGGCCGGCGCGGACACCTTCGTGGCCGGCAGCGCCATCTTCGGCACCGATGACTACGCCGCCACCATCACCGCCATGCGCGCCGCCCTGGATACCGCCCATGGCGCTTGATCCCCGGGGTTTCCGGGGTTACCTGTTCGATCTCGACGGCACCCTGATCGACACGGCGCCGGATATCTGCGCCGCGGTGAACCACGCCCTCGAACAGTTCGGCTACGGCCCCGCTCCCGAATCCCTGGTGCGCCACTGGGTCGGCCACGGCGGCAAGCACTGTATCGAGCATGCGGTTGCGGCGGCGCAGGCGGATTCCGCGGGCAATCCATCTGCCTGCAAACCAGCCGCAGCGCTCGACGGCCATGCGCCGGGCGGCGGCCAACCGGCGGAACCGCAGGGCGCTTCGCACACCACGGTCGACCCCGCACTGGTGGATGCCATGCTGGAGTTGTTCCTCGACCACTACGGCGCGCATATCGCCGATATGAGCCGGCCTTATCCCCACGTCGTAGAGACATTGCGCACTCTGTCGGAACGGCGGGCGAAGCTGGCCGTAGTGACCAACAAGCGCATCGAACTGACCCGCAAGCTACTCGATGAACTGGAACTCACCGCCTGGTTCGACGCCATCGTCGGCGGCGACACCGCGGCGAACCCGAAGCCGGCGGCCGATCCCATCCTGTACGCCTGCGACCGCATCGGCCTGTCACCGCAGGAAATCCTCTTCGTCGGCGACTCGCTGACCGACGTCAACGCCTCCCGGGCCGCGGGCTGCCCGGTAGTGTGCCTTCCGGACGGCTACAACCACGGCATCGCGCCGGAGCGGCTCGGGGCCGATGCGATCATCCGGTCGCTGGGAGAGTTGGTCTAACCCGCACCGGTCCAGCTCAAAAGGCCGATTCGCCGAGCAGGCTGCGGCCGATTATCAGTTGCTGCATCTCCGGCGTGCCTTCGGTGACGGTGAGAATCGGTGCAATCCGATACAGTTCCTCCACAGGGAACTCAACCGCCACGCCGTTGCCGCCGTGAATGGCCACCGCATGCCGGGTGACTTCACAGGCGGCTTCGGTGGCGAAGTGCTTGGCCATGCTGCTCTCGATGTCGCTGCGCTCACCGCGGCCCGCCAGGTCCAGTGCCCGGTACAGCAGCAGCCGCGCCGCATCGATCTTGACGGCCATGTCGGCGATGCGCGCCTGTACCAGTTGGTGGCGGGCGATGACCTTGCCGTGCTGTTCCCGGGTTCTGGCGTACTCGATGGAGTGGTCCAGCGCAGCCTGGGCCACCCCCACGGCCAGCAACCCGACCAGCGGGCGCGAGCCGGCCAGCAGGGTCATCAGCCGTTTCAGGCCG
>JAPOON010000612.1 GCA_026713405.1 Gammaproteobacteria bacterium | reverse complement strand
GTACTCCCGGACGGAAGAGAGCGGCGCCAAGCTGCCCGTGGAAATCGTCAACCCTGAAGCCGGCGACGGCGCGCTGGCCGAAGAGATCGCTGCAAACTACGGTTTCCAGCCCCAGGTGGCGAGCCTGTTCGATCTCAACACCTTCTATTTCTACCTGACGCTGACCGACGGGCAGACCCTGGTGCAGATACCCATACCGGACGCGCTGTCGGAAGAGGCTGCCCGGCGCGGTATCGAGGAAGGCCTGAAACGATTCGCGGCGGGCCTGCTGCGTACCGTTGCGCTGGTCGCGCCGACGGCTCCGCCGCCCTACATGGCCGGCCAGGGCATGGGCGGCAACCAGTTCAGCCAGTTGCAGGGCACGCTGGCCAACGACTTCAACGTGGAAACCACCGACCTTGCCGAGGGCGTCGTGCCGGAAGCCGCGGACGTGCTCATGGTGGTCGACCCCAGCGACCTCTCGGAAAAGCAGCTCTTCGCCGTGGATCAGTTCCTCATGAAGGGCGGCACCGTGGTGATTGCCGCGGGCGCTTTTGAAGCCAGCCTCACCGGTCAGTCGCTCACCGCCACCAGGCGCACCACCGGCCTCGAGGGCTGGCTCGAACACCAGGGCATCGGGATAGGCGAGTCGCTGGTCATGGATCCGGTCAACGCGGCCTTCCCGGTGCCCGTCACCCGGCGGGTGGGCGGCTTCAGTTTCCAGGAACTGGTGATGCTGGACTATCCGTACTTTCCCGATATCCGGGCGCCGGGCCTCAGCCAGGACTCGCTGATCACCTCGGCCCTGCCCCAGGTGACCATGGCCTGGGCCTCCCCCATTGAAATCGACGGGGAGCGCAATGCCGGCCGGGAAGTGACGGAGTTGCTGCGCACCTCGGCGGGAAGCTGGTTGTCCACCTCCAACGATGTCATGCCGAGAGTGAACGAGGCGGGGTTGAGCGCGTTCGTGCCGGAGGGCGACCCGGCGTCGCAACTGGTGGGCGTTGCCATCAGCGGCCGGTTCGAGTCCTTCTTCAAGGACAGGGACTCGCCGTTGCTCGAAGTGCCCGAAGACGAGGCGGAAGGCGAAGAAGAGACCGATGCCAACGAGGCCGGCGACACGGACGAGACCTCCGAGGAAGAAGATACGCTCGGCATCGTCAGTTCCGTGATCGAGCGCTCGCCGGAATCCGCGCGGCTGTTCGTCTTTCCGTCCAACGGCTTTCTGGCGGACCAGACGCTGCGCATGGTGGGTTCCGCCGACGGCACCCTGTATGACAACTCGGTGCAGATGCTGGTCAACGCGGTGGACTGGTCGCTGGAAGACCGCACACTGCTCGGCATCCGCGCGCGGGGGAATTTCAACCGCACGCTGCCGGGTGACTGGAGCACCGATCAGCAATCACGTCTGGAGTACATCAATTACGGTCTGGCGCTCGCGGGCATCGGGCTCGTTTACCTGTTGCATCGGCAGCTGAAGGCGCGCCGGCGCAGGATCTACCGTGGCTGGTTGGCCGGGGAGGTCGCGTGAATACAAGACTTGGATTGCTGGGCGGCTTGCTGGCGGTGCAGGCAGTGATTGTCGCGGCCCTGCTGGCCGTCGGCAGCACGGGCCAGGGCGAGGCCGCGGCAGGTCTGCTGCCCTTTGAACCCGCGCAAGCCGTCAGCCTGAACATCGCCACGGACGATGAAGAAGTCGCGTTGTCCCGGGGAGACGATGGCTGGAATCTCGGCGGCGGTCTGCCAGCGGACGACGGCAAGGTGGGCGAGGTGCTCGAAAAGCTTGCCAAGGTATCGGCAGCCTGGCCCGTGGCGACCAGCGCGGCAACCGCCGAGCGCTTCGAGGTCACTGAAGACAGCTTCCAACGACGGCTGACCATCGGCAGCGACGACGGCGAGACGGCAACACTCTTTCTGGGTTCATCTCCGGGTTACCGCCGCGTGCATGCGCGGGCTGCAGGGGCCGATGAGGTATACAGCATCGACTTTTCAAACTACGAGGCGCCTGCCGATCCGGGCCAGTGGCTGGGGCGGGCGCCGCTGGGGCCCCGCGGCGGAGAGGGCGCCGCGAACCCCGC
>JAPOON010000611.1 GCA_026713405.1 Gammaproteobacteria bacterium | reverse complement strand
GTTTCAATCGGCCTCGGCTGGCAGAGCAGGTCGCGGCGCGTAGTCTCGAAGGCATCCATCAGGGCGGGGTCGCCGGCTACCGCGCGCGCCCGGACCAGGGCCTGGTGTTCCCACACCCACGCCTTGTCGCGCTGGTAATTCCGGAAAGCCTGCAGGCTTGAAACCATGGGGCCGGCATTGCCGGAGGGGCGCAGGCGCATGTCGATCTCGTAGAGGGGCCCCGCCAGGGTACGCACCGTCAGCAGGTGCATGAGCTTGCGCACCAACCGGTGCAGGAACTGCGAAGCCGACATCGGCAGGGCGGGGACGAATACCCGGTCCAGGACCGAATCCGGGCCCAGTTCCAGGCCCCCGAGCTTGCCGTAACCCACGGCGATCAGCGCCCGCCGCCCGGTATCGTCGGTGGTGCACTGCTCCCAGGCCATGCGAATGGCGTGTTCCAGGACCGCCTCCGCAAGCCAGCTCAGGTAGTCGCTGACATGCATGATCGGCAGCAGGCCCCGGGTCTCGGCCACCGCCACGCGGAAGACACGCTGTTCCTTGAACGAGCGCAATTCGTCGACCCGGGCTTCCTCGTCCGTGGCGGCGTCCAGGGCCGTTCCCAGTTCGTCGACCAGCGAATCCCGGCCCGACAGCAGGTCCCAGGCGTGCTTGTCCAGCAGTACCTCCATGAATATCGGCTGGGCGGCAAGCTGCTCGGCCACCCACCGGCTCTGCCCGGCGAGACGCACGAAAATCTGCAGCGCCTCGGGGTTTTCCCGCAACAGCGCCAGATAGGTCGAGCGCCGCAGCAGCGCCTTCAGGATCGGAACGAGCCGTTCGACCACGCGGGTCGGATGGGGCTGACGGCAGGCGATCTGAATAACCTCCGGCATGAGTGCATCGAGGCGGTTCCGGCCGTCCTCGCTGACCGAAGACCGGTCGCGCGCCCCCGCCAGGTCGGCCAGCAACTCGACAACCTTGGGCGTGTCGTGGAATCCCGCCTCCTGGAGTTGGGCCGGGTCTTCCCGCGCCGCCCAGAGGCCGCCTTCCGTGCGCGGCGCCTCGGCGCCCACCACCCGGTCGAAGATGCGTTCCACGTTGTCGCGGTGCCGGGCCAGAGACGACAGAAAGCCCGTGTACGACTCGAACCCCATGGCGCAGGCCAGCCGCATCCGGCTGCCGTCGGTCACCGGCAACTGTTGCGTCTGCCGGTCGGCCTGCGCCTGGATGCAATGCTCCGTATTGCGCAGGAAGCGGTAGGCATCGCCCAGTTCGGCGCACGTTTCGGCATCGAAATGATCGGCCCGCCGCAACTCGGCGAGTGTCTCCAGGAAACCGCGCTTCTGCATGTCGGCGTGGCGGCCGCCGAGGATGAGTTGCTGCACCTGCACGGCGAACTCCGCGTAACGGATGCCGCCCGGCCCAAGCTTCACATCGTGCGGCTTGTGACGTTCGGCGGCCAGGCGCGCCTTCATGTCGCGCATCGATTCCAGGGAGCCGAAATCGAGATAGCGCCGGAAGACGAAGGGCTTCAGCGATGCCAGCAAATCCTCGCCCCGCTCGATGTCCCCGGCGCAGGTGCGCGCCTTGATGAGCGCGTAGCGTTCCCAACTGCGGCCCTTGGTCTCGAAGTACTGCTGCACGGCGCCGAAGTGCATGACCAGCGGGCCGCTCGCACCATAGGGCCGCAGGCGCATGTCGACGCGGAACACGAAGCCGTCCGCGGTTACCGGGTGCAGCAGGTCGATGAGCCCCTGCCCGACCCGGGTGAAGAACTGCTGGTTGTTGAGCCCGGACGGCGTCTGCCCCTCTTCCGGGTAGGCGAAGATGAGGTCGATGTCCGAGGAGAGGTTCAGCTCGCGGCCGCCCAGTTTTCCCAGGCCGCACACGGCCAGCCGCTGCCGGGCGCCGGACTCCTTGCCGCGCGGTTCACCCGCACGCCCCGTCTCCCGCCGCTCCGCCGCCTCGAGCGCAGCGGCGACGAACCGGTCGGCCATGAACGACAGTATGCCGGTGGTCTCCTCCAGCGATGCCGCGCCGGTGAGATGCCGCCAGACCACCCGCAACTGGCAACGGTTGCGCAGTTGACGAAACGCCCTCTTCAGGTTGTTGACGGCAGCCGCGTCGCCACCGGCCCCCGCGTCGGCAACGGCGCCCGCCAATTCCCGCACCAGGGCCGCCTCCGTGAGCGGTTCATCGAAAAGGCCGGAATCGACCGACTGCAGGAACCACTCCCGCTGCTGCACCGCAACCCGCTGGGCGAATTCGCTGAGCGCCAGTACCCGGCGCGCCGGCGCCGTCAGTTCGAGCCGCTCCCGGGCCGCGAACCGGTCCACCGAATCGAGCAGGCTCACGTGCATTGATTGCGCATCCATCAAGGCACCGTCCTTCACGCTGTCCACCCGAATCCGAGACCCGACCGGTTTCCGGCCACCCGCCCGCCAGGCCCGGGCAGGGCGCCGGCGCTCCCGCCCGCGTCCATCGCAATTATCCGGGCCGAGCCTCGGATTGCCGAGAGATTCTAGCAGTTCCAGCCCTGCCGACCGGGGCGCTGACACGCAGGGAACATTGCTCGTATGCGGGAGGAGAGCGGACCCGGCGGTCGTTCCATGCAAACCCGAACGGATGCCCGTTGTTCTACCGCCGCCGCCCGCAGCTATAATTCGATTGCAGTATCGAATGTATCCGTCCCAGGCGCCGACTTGGAAAGCCGACATGAAAACCGAGCAATACGCCCGCTGGTTCCGCGCTTCGACCCCGTATATCAGCGCCCACCGCGGCCGGACCTTCGTCGTCCTGCTGAGCGGCGAAGCCATGCTGCACGGCAACCTGGTCAACATCGTGCACGACCTGGCGCTGCTGAACGTGCTGGGCGCGCGCCTGGTGGTCGTGCATGGCGCACGGCCGCAGATCGACCGGGCACTGCCGGATAGCAGATTTCATACGCACCTGGGAATCACCCGGCGCATCACCGATGCCGCGGCGATGGGCGCGGTGGCCGGCGTGCACGGGCAGCTGCGCGCCGAACTGGAGGCACTGTTCTCCACCGGCCTGCCCACCAGCCCGCTGCACAACACGGAGATTCAGCTCGTCACCGGCAATTTCGTGGTCGCCAGGCCCATCGGTGTACTCGGCGGCGCCGACCACCAGCTTGCCGGGCAGGCGCGCCGCGTGCGCGTGAACGGCATCAACGCGGCGCTCGACACCGGGGCGATCGTGCTGCTCTCACCCATGGGTTATTCGCCCTCCGGCCAGGCTTTCAACCTGGCTGCCGATGAACTCGCGGAGCAGGTTGCGGTCGGGCTGGAGGCAAGCAAGCTGATCGTGCTGGATGAATCGCCCTACCTCACCGACACGGACGACGAGCGCGTGGCCAACACCTCGCCCGCACAGCTTGAAGAAGCGCTGGGCACGCGCCTTCTCGGCGAGGCCACCCGGCGCAACCTGCGCGCCCTGCTCGGCGCCGTGCGCGGGGGTGTCGCCAGCGGCCAACTCGTCAGCTACGCCGATGACGGCGCGCTGCTGGCGGAACTGTTCACCGCCGAAGGCGTGGGCACCCAGGTCACCCGGGAAGACCGGCGCCTGGTGCGCCGTGCAGAAACGGGCGATGTGGCGGATATCGTCGAGATCATCCGGCCGCTCGAGGAAGCCGGCGTGCTCGTGGAGCGCTCGCGCGACCAGTTGGAACGCGAGCTGGAGCACTTCCTGGTAGCCGAAGTGGACGGCATCGTCGCCGGCTGCTGCGCACTGCTGCCGGCCGGTACGGGCGCGGAGCTGGCCTGCGTGGCCGTGCATCCGGCGCACCGCGGTGGGGAGTCCGGTCTCGGCGGCAAGCTGCTGGCGGCGGCGCAAGATGCAGCGCAGGCGGAAGGGTTCGATCACCTGTTCGTCCTGACTACCCAGACGCGGGACTGGTTTATCGAGAACGGCTTCAAGGAGACTGCGAGCGACGCGTTGCCCGAGGCATACCGGACGCACATCTGCATCGAGCGCAACGCCAAGGTGCTGATCAAGGCAATGCAACCGCAAGGCTCGCCATCCATCGGGAACCGCAAACATGGCTGACAGAAGACCCCATTCCTCAATCGTCGTCGACGGCATCGCCCAGGCGCCCAGCCGCGCCATGCTCTACCCCGTGGGTTTCACCGAGGCCGACTTCGCCAAGCCCCAGGTCGGCATCGCCTCCACCTGGAGCATGGTCACGCCCTGCAACATGCACATCAACCAGCTCGCCGATGCCGCCGCCATGGGCGCGGACGAAGCGGGAAGCAAGAGCGTCGTGTTCAATACCATCACGGTGTCCGACGGCATCTCCATGGGTACTCCGGGCATGCGCTATTCGCTCGTGTCCCGGGAAGTGATCGCCGATTCCATCGAGGCGGTGGTCTGCGCCCAGGGCTTCGACGGTTTCGTCGCCATCGGCGGCTGCGACAAGAACATGCCCGGTTGCGCCATGGCCATGGCGCGCATCGACCGGCCCAGCGTCTTCGTCTACGGCGGCACCATCCGGATGGGCGCCGAGCGCCGCGACATCATCTCGGTTTTCGAGGCCGTCGGGCAGCACGCCGCGGGGCGCATCGACGACGACAAGCTCAAGGAAGTGGAGGCTACCGCCATTCCCGGGCCGGGCTCCTGCGGCGGCATGTACACCGCCAACACCATGGCTTCGGCGATCGAGGCCCTGGGCCTCTCGTTGCCCAACAGTTCCGCCCAGGAAGCGGTTTCCGAGCACAAGCGCCAGGACAGCTACAACGCGGGCGCCGCCGTCCACAACCTGATCGAACGCGGCATCAGGCCCAGCGACATCCTGTGCCGGGAAGCCTTCGAGAACGCCATCACGGTTGCCATCGCCCTGGAAGGCTCCACCAACGCGGTACTGCACCTGCTGGCCATCGCCAGCGCCGGCGGCATTCCACTCGAACTCGATGATTTCACCCGCATCGGCGCCCGGGTACCCGTGCTCGGCGACATGCGCCCCGCCGGCCGCTACGGCATGAGCGAACTGATCGAAATCGGCGGCATTCAGCCACTGATGAAAATGCTGCTCGAGGCCGGTCTCCTGCACGGCGATTGCCTTACTGTCACCGGCAATACCCTGGCCGAGAACCTGTCGGAGGTGGCGCCCTACCCGGAAGGCCAGCAGATCATCCGGCCGTTTTCCAACCCGATCAAGCCCGACAGCCACCTGGTGATTCTTTACGGCAACCTGGCGCCGGAAGGCGCGGTGGCCAAGATCACCGGCAACGAAGGGCTGGCGTTCACCGGCACTGCCCGCTGCTTTCACGGCGAAGAGGCGGCCATGGCGGCGATCATGGACGGCGCCGTCGGCCCCGGCGATGTGGTCGTTGTCCGTTACGAAGGGCCGAAGGGCGGCCCGGGCATGCGCGAGATGCTGTCGCCCACCAGCGCCATCGCCGGGCGCGGTCTCGGCGCCGAGGTGGCGCTGATCACCGATGGGCGTTTTTCCGGCGGGTCGCACGGGTTCGTTATCGGCCACATCTCCCCGGAAGCCTTTGAAGGCGGCCCAATCGCCCTGCTGGAAGACGGCGACGGGATCACGGTTGACGCGGAACGGCGGACCATCGATGTGGCGCTGACCGATGCCGAACTGGCGTCGCGCCGTGCCGGCTGGGAACGCCCCGAGCCTTACCCCGAGCGTGGCCTGCTCGCCAAGTATGCGCGCCTGGTCGGCTCCGCGAGCGTGGGCGCCGTAACCGATCTATGGTGAGTACAAACGGGACAATGCTCCAGTCCGACGGGAAAGCAGCAGCCGGATGCGAACTCGACTCTTTCGACGGCCCGACCCGCGAACGTGAGGTGCGGATAGAGAGGTAGCGCCATGGGTTATCGCCTGGCCGCAGACACGATGGTGACCGCTCACCTGCTGTACATCGTGTTCGTGGTCGTGGGCGGGTTCATCGCGTTCCGGGCGCGATGGATTCTCTGGCTGCACGTACCGGCCGTTGTGTGGGCGATTTACGTTCAGTACTTCGGCAGGGTCTGCCCCCTGACGTCCTGGGAGAAGGAATTCCGCGACCTGGCCGGTGTTGCCGGCTACGAGGGCGGCTTCATCGATCACTACATCGTGCCGATCGTCTATCCGCCTGAGATGCCCGTGGCCATGCACCTGGTTCTCGGCACCCTGGTGATTCTCATCAACGGCGGCGTTTACACCACGCTGATCGTCCGAGCCCGCAGGACGCAAGCCCTATGAGGGGTCGACACCGGGACGAGGCCGCAGCAAACGGCGCTGCGCCAGCCATTGCCTTTACGGCCGTGCCAGGTCGGTCAGGGTGCGGTATTTTTCGACGGCGAACGGCGCAACGTGGCGCCGAATCACCCGGCGCGGGTTACCGGTAGGGCTTTCTGTCCCTCGACCGTTCCCGTGCCTGGCTGACGCGGATGCGCCGCGATTGCACTTCCGTTTCGTTGAGTTCCTCGATGGCGGAACGCGCGCCGTCGTCGCTCATCTCAACGAAACCGAAACCCCTGGAGCGCCCGGTTTCCCGGTCCATCACCACGTTGGCGGAGCGGACTTCACCGTGCTGCGCAAAGAGTTCCTCAAGGTCGGCGCTGGTCATGCGCCAAGGCAGGTTGCCTACGTATATCTTCATCCTCTATCCCGAATCTAACTACCTGAGGCCCGCAACTCAATCATGAACCCGGGCCACTTGCTGGGAACGCCGCCTAGATGAATTAGAGGCTCGATACGGAGGCATCGGATTCAATCGAACGTACAGATCAGCGGAGGTCCAGTCTTTGGCTACCATACGGGAAAGCCCCTGACGGCACAATCGCCATATGCCCACGACACCTGTATTCGATTACAGTTGAATCGGTGCAGACATTGGAGGACCGCCCATGAAACTGTGGTATGTGAACCTGTTCGTCTCCGACTTCGAGCAGGCGCTGGCGTTCTACGAAGGGGCGCTGGGCTTCACCGCCGCAACCCGAGACCCGGCGTTCGGCTACGCCTCGTTCCGCACCGCCGATGCCCTGTTCGCAATCGTCCAGGCCGACGACGACAAGCTCGTCGGGCGCCACACCGGCATCGGTTTCGGGGTCGAGGACCTCGTTGCCAGCCACCGCGACCTGGCCGCAAAAGGGGTCGAGTTCGTCATGCCGCCCGAGAAGCAACCCTGGGGCGGGTTCATGGCCATGTTCCGCGACCCGGACGGCAATACCTTCTATCTGGACCAGTTGGACGACCGCCATAGCAGCGGGTGAGCGCGGCGTTTATCTATACCAGTTGGACCAGTTGGACGACCGAAACGGCTGCGGGTGAGCGCGGCGTTCAGCCGTGTTCGTGAACGTAGTCCACCAGATACTTCACGTTGTCGACCGGGGTCTCCGGCAAAATCCCGTGACCCAGGTTGAATATGTGCCCGGGGCGCCCCCCGGCCTCGTCGAGTATGGCCTGCGTCCTGTGGGCAATGGCCTTCCTGTCGGCAAACAGCGCGATCGGGTCGAGATTGCCCTGTACGGCCCTGCACCCGGTTGAAGACCAGGTAGCCCCCAGCGACACCCGCCAGTCCAGCGCAATGACGTCCGGCTGCATCGATGCCACGTCGGCAAGCTGGTGGGCGTTGCCCGTTCCAAAGTAGATGACAGGCACGCCGAGACGGCGAACGCTGTCGACCAGCCGGCGGGTATGCGGCAGGACATGGTCCCGGAAATCGGCCGCTGACAGGCAACCGGCCCAGGTATCGAACAATTGCACGGCCTCCACGCCGCTGGCCACTTGCAGCGCCAGGTAGCTTTCCAGTTGCCCGACAAGCTTGTCCAGCAGCCGGCGCCAGAGCGCCGGCGCCTCGAACATCAGCTTCTTGACGTAAAGGTAGTTCTGCGAACCCCTGCCTTCGATGGCGTAGGAAGCCAGGGTGAAGGGGGCGCCCGCGAACCCGATCAGCGCAATTTCCGCCGGCAGGCCCGAGATGATATTGCGGACCGTCTCCGCGATATAGGGCGTCGCTTCCTCCGCCGGCGCGCAGGCCAGGGCCTCGATATCCCGTTCGCTACGCAACGGATTGGCGAAAACCGGGCCGACGCCGGGCTTGTAGTCCAGCGATAGTCCCATGGGCTCCAGGATGGGCAGAAGATCGGCAAACAGGATGGCCGCATCGACGCCGAGAATGCGCTGCGCATCCAGGGCTGCCTGGGCCGCGCGATCCGGGTTCTTGAAAAATTCAAGGCTGGGCAGGTCGCCCTTGACCGCGTGGTATTCCGGCATGTACCGCCCGGCCTGGCGGTTCAGGCAGATGGGCGTCAAGTCCCCCGGCTCGCCCCGGCAAGCCTTGAGGAACACCTTTTCCATGCGGTACTCGGCAGAAGAGTCCGCCGCACCATATCAAACGCCGCCGACGGCGCAATCCGCCGCGGGCGCCCCGGCTCCGTCCACCCTGCAGCACGTTGCAGCCACCTTGTGGCAAACACTATCGAACCGCTTGCACTTTCAATCGCAAACCCTCGCTTTCCTGAAGACACCCGATGATCTCAAACAGGTTGCCGGCCCGAGGGTTGCCCTGCGGGCCGAGCATGCGCATCAGGCTCTATCGTGCACGCATGACGCGAGCGCCTTTTGAGTCTTCGACCTTGTGGAAGCTCACTTCGCCCAGGCCCTTGACGGCACGCCGCATGGCGGGAGACAAGGACGCTTCCGCCAGCAGGGACGTGCGCTCGCACAGGAGCGTCTCTCCACCGGCGGCCAGATCCTGCAGGCGGCTTGCGAGATTTACGGGGTGGCCGATCACGGTGTACTCCAGGCGTTCGCCGCCGCCCCAGTCGCCCAGCGAGCAATAGCCGCTGGCGACGCCGATCTTGACGCGCGCCGAGCCCGGGAGGCCGCGGCTCTGCCAGCGGGCCGTCAGCTTTTCGAGTTCGTCGGTCAGTTCCCTGCAGCAGCCGAGGGCATCGGCTACCAGTTGCCGGCGCGATGCGTTTCCCTCTTCCCCGAATACGAGCAGCACCCCGTCGCCAAGCACCTTGCTGAGCGCTCCGCCCCGCCTGCGCGTCACCCCCGTGATGCACTGCAGATAGCCGTCGAGCATTGTCGCCACTTCTTCCATCTGCAGGCGCTCGACCAACGTGGTGAACCCGGCCAGGTCGGCGAATACGATTACCAGCCAGCGCCGTTCCAGCCGCGGCCGCTCGTTGGCGCCTACACGTTGGGCAAGGGTGTGTGGCAGGTATTTCTGCAAGCGTGTGTTGAGAGCCCTGGCCCGGGTATGGTCCCCGTGGGTGGCGAGCACCCGGGCGAAGGCTACGTGCGCGACCAGCATGCAATACGCCAGCAGCAACAACCCCGCAAACACCGAGGACGCCGCCGGCAATACTGGCGGGACCCCGACCAGCATGCCAGCCGCCAGCGCCGGTGCACCAGCGGCAACCGTTCTGGCGACCTGTGGCAACCCTCCCTGCAGGGCGTTGCTCATGACCAGGATGATGCAGACGGCCTCCAGCAGGGACTGCG
>JAPOON010000610.1 GCA_026713405.1 Gammaproteobacteria bacterium | reverse complement strand
CAACCTGGGCTACACAATCCTCGTCGAGGAGATGCAGCGAATGGGGGCGCGGCCGCCGCTGGGGGGTTTCGGGATCAGCATGCTCGGCCCCACCGTGCTCGAGTTCGGCACCGAAGAACAGAAACAGACTCACATTCCGCGCATTACCCGGGCCGAAGTGGCCTGGTGCCAGGGCTACAGCGAGCCGGGGGCCGGCAGCGACCTCGCCGGCCTCAGCACCCGCGCCGAGGACCGGGGCGACCACTTCGTCATCAACGGCCAGAAGATCTGGACGAGCGGCGCCCAGATCGCCGACTGGATGTTCATCCTGGTGCGCACCGACCCGGATGCCCCCAAGCACCAGGGCATCAGTTTCCTGCTGCTGCCGATGGACCAGCCCGGCGTCACCGTCGAGCCCATCCGCATGATCAACGGTGAATCGCCGTTCAATGCGACCTTCTTCGACAACGCCATAGCCGCGAAGGACGACCTGATCGGCGAGTTGAACAAGGGCTGGACGGTCGGCAAGCGCCTGCTGCAGCACGAGCGCTCGGGGTTGGCCGAACTCGTTGCGGGCGGCAGTGGGGGGATCGCAGAGGCAGGCCTGGCCCAAGAGGCGAAATCCTGCCTGGGCGATGATGAAGGCAGAATCGCCGACCCCACCTGGCGGTCGACCGTGGCGGCCCACGAAATGAACCGGCACGCCTTCCGGCTGGCCCAGCGGCGCGCGGTGGAGGAGTCCGAAGGCGGCACGCCGGGTCCGGTATCCTCCATCTTCAAGCTCTACGGCAGCGAACTGCAGCAGGAGTTCTACGACCTGACGACACGGATGCGCGGCACCAGGGGATTCAGTACGGACCTGCAGACGGCTACCGCGGAGGAACGGCAGATGACGCGCCTCTGGCTCCACTATCGCGCGGTAACCATCTACAGCGGCAGCAACGAGATTCAGCGCAACATCATCGCCAAGCGCGTGCTGGGATTGCCGGACTGAGGATCGTATTCGACCGGTGACCCGCTGAGGGAGGACCCATGGGCGACGAGATTCCCCGCCGTCATTTCAACGCAGAAGATTTCAGCGTCTTCCGCTTCCGCCTGGACGAAGAGACCAAACTCCTGGCCGAGCAGTTCGCCTCGTCCCGTTTCAGCGAGCGGGGGGACATCGCCGGTTTCGAACTCGAGGCCTGGCTGGTGGACCGCCAGGGCGATCCGCTGCCCAGGAACCACGAATTCCTCGAACGGCTGAACAACCCGCTGGTGGTGCCGGAACTGGCGAGCTTCAACGTGGAACTGAACGGCAGCCCCACCGCCCTGGCGGGCAGCACCTTCTCCCGCCTGGAAGACGAGCTGGCGGCTACCTGGGGCGCCTGCCAGGCCACGGCGAAAGAGATGGACTGCCACCTGGTGACCGTCGGCATACTCCCGACCATCCGGGAGGCCCTGCTGAATTCGGATCACATGTCGAAGATGGTGCGCTACCAGGCACTGAACGACCGGGTGATGGCGCTCAGGGACGGCAAGCCGCTGCACCTCGAGATCGAGGGGGGCGCGGGCCTGGACATGCTGCACCCCGACGTGATGCTGGAAGCGGCGGCGACATCGTTTCAGATTCACCTGCAGTGCAAGCCCGAGAACGCGGTGCGGGATTTCAACGCATCCATCGTCGCTTCCGCCCCCATGGTCGCCGTCTCCGCCAACTCGCCGACCCTGTTCGGCCGGATGCTGTGGGACGAGACGCGCATACCCCTCTTCGAGCAGGCCGTGGATGTGGGCGCCCACTATCCCAAGCGGGTCGGTTTCGGAAACGGGTTCGCCGAGCAATCCATGCTGGAAGTTTTCCTGGAGAACCAGCAGCAACACCCCATCCTGCTCCCTTATGTCAGCGACAGTTCTCCGAACGAGTACTCCCACGTACGCTTTCACAACGGCACCATCTGGCGCTGGAACCGGCCGCTGATCGGTTTCGATCACGACGGACAGGTGCACCTGCGCATCGAGCACCGGGTGGTGCCCGCGGGCCCCACCGTCAAGGACTGCGTGGCCAACGCGGCGTTCTTCTTCGGACTGGTTCGGGGCTTCGGCCTGGAAGACGAGCCGGCCGAAGCACGCATGACGTTCGAGACGGCCAGAGACAACTTCTACAACGCCGCACGTTACGGGCTCGGCGCCCGCATCGGCTGGAACGGCGGCGAAGTCGGGATTCGAGAACTGCTGCTCGAAGAACTGCTGCCGACGGCCCGCCGGGGCCTTGCCGGCTACGCCATTCCCGGTGAGGAAATCGACAGCTACCTGGGCATCGTCGAGGCGCGGGTGGAATCCACGCAGAACGGCGCCGCCTGGCAGAAACGCTGGGTGACACACAACGGCATGCGCCCGAACGACCTCGTCCTGGACTATGCCCGCATGCAGGAGAGCGGTGAGCCCGTGCACACCTGGCCGCTGTGACGGCGCTCAAGAAGTTCGAAGCCATTCCGCCCGGATTGCTGGAAGCGGAGCCCGAGCAATTGTGGGCGCTGCTCGGCGGACCGGCTCTCCTGCACCTGCGATCCGGCCACGGCGCATCGCCAGAGCGCCTCGGCGCCCTGTTCGTAAGCGTATTGCTGCACGGCAACGAAACGAGCGGCTGGTACGCCGTTCGACGATTGCTGCGCGAACTTGCCGCCCCGCCCCGCGACCTCCTGATCCTCATCGGCAACGTCGAGGCCGCGGCCAGCGGTGTGCGCACGCTGCCCGGCCAGCAGGACTTCAACCGCATGTGGCAGGAGCCGCAAGGGATCGCCCGGGAAGTCCTGCAACATCTCGCGGAGATGCCCTTGCTCGCGGTCGTCGACCTGCACAACAACACCGGCAGGAATCCGCATTATTCCGTTTTGACCGACTTTTCCGCCGGCAGCCGCAGCCTGGCCGCCCTCTTCGGCGACACCGCCGTCTACATCGAAGAACCCGCCACGGTGCTGACACGGGCCTTCAGCCCCCATACACCCAACGTTGCGCTGGAGCTGGGTCCGGTTGCCGACAAGGAGGCCGCTCGCCGCGGCTACGAATACCTGCGCGACCTGCTGCAAGCGGACGGTATTCCAGAGGCTCCCAAGGGTAATACGCAACTGTTTCGCACACTCGCACGGGTACATCTGCGGGACAGCACGCGCTTCGCGTTCTCGAATCGGGAATCGAGTTCGATCCCCGCCGACTGGCTGCGACGCGCCAATGCCTCCGAAACCGACGTGGCGCCTCCGTGCCCAACGAACGATCTCGACCTCGTTCTCGACGATGCCATCGAGGCATCCAACTTCGCCAGGCTGCCGGCCGGGACATTATTCGGGGTGACCGCGCACGGCCAGACCCCGGAGGTGCTCGACAACGACCACCGGATGGTCACTGGAGATTTCTTCGAAGTGCGCGGCGGACGCATTGCCCTCAGGCACCCGGTGGTGCCCGCCATGTACACGACCGACCCGAACGTCGTCCGGCAGGATTGCCTGTGCTACTTCATGGAACCGTTGGACCTGAGCCGCACCTATTCATGAATGAACTACTGCGGCCGTCAATAGCAGCGAAATCACTGGGCGTGCTCCCGCCGCGTGCTCGACGTGCTGTCAAGCACGCCTGCGCGCGCTCAACGTGCTGCAAGCACGCGTCCGCGCACCCAGTGCTTTCACTACTCTTGCCAGCCTCGCTACGTTCATTCACGAATAGGTCGGGCTAACGGAACAACAGCGTTTCGACGAAGGGCCAGAGGGCATCGAGCAGCATCGGCTGCGCACTGGCGTTGGGATGGATGCCATCGTCCTGCATCAGCCCGGGCTGTACCCCTACCTCTTCCAGAAACGACGGCACCACGGCGATTCCCTGGTCGGACGCCACGTCCTCGAACAGCGACTGGAAGTCCCGGGTATAGCGATACCCGTAGTTCGGTGGGATCTGCATGCCGACCAGCAGCACCTCGCGGCCATCGTCAGCGGCGAGTTCCACCAGTTGCTCGAGGTTCTTCCTGATGCTGGGCACGGGATACCCGCGCAGCCCGTCGTTGCCGCCCAGTTCGATGATCACCAGTGCCGGGTCGTGGGTCTCGAGCGCCGCCGGCAGCCTGGCCAGGCCGCCGCCGGTGGTGTCGCCGCTGATGCTGGCGTTCACCACGCGATAGCCGGGGTCGATGTTCGCCAGGCGTTCCTCGAGCAGTTGCACCCAGCCCTGCTCGCGTTGAATACCGTAGGCGGCGCTGATACTGTCGCCGAGCACCAGCACGGTCGAATGCCGGCCTGTTTCGGGGCGATCCGCGCCCAGGCAGAACAGGACGGCCGTTATTACCCACCACTTGAGAAGCGGTTGCATGGTTCGCATGGTTGTTCGAGCAACGGACATTGGCAAGACGGTTCCGACCCTGGACGGGCAACTGACCATCCTGGATGGCATCGACCTGGAAATCAACGTGGGGGAGAGCCTGGCGGTGGTCGGCGCCTCCGGGTCCGGCAAGACGACGCTGATCGGCATTCTCGCGGGGCTCGACCTGCCAAGCCGGGGGCAGGTGCACCTCGCGGGGCACGAGCTCACGGCCATGGACGAGGAGGAGCGGGCCCGGGTGCGGGGCGAGCACGTGGGCTTCGTGTTCCAGACCTTCCGGCTGCTGGCCAGCCTGACGGCGTTGGAAAACGTGATGCTGCCGGCCGAATTGCGGGGCGATGCGGGCGCGGAGTCCCAGGCACGGGAGTTGCTGGACCGGGTGGGCCTCGCCGACCGTGCCACCCACTATCCGCGGCAGCTTTCCGGCGGCGAACAGCAGCGGGTGGGGATAGCGCGCGCCTTTGCGTCACGCCCCACGGTACTGTTTGCCGACGAGCCCACGGGCAACCTGGACACGCGCACGGGCGCCAGGGTCATCGAACTGCTGTTCCAGCTCAACGAGGAGTTCGATACCACGCTGGTGCTCGTTACCCACGACGACCGTCTGGCGGACCGGTGCGGCCGGGTGGTCGAACTCGATGCCGGCAGCATCGTGGCCTGATGATGTCGGGACGGCAATTTCCACCTTGGGCGGTAATGAGCGGGCGGGCCGCTCCGTGACGCCGCGCATCGTAACCAGGATGGCCTGGCGCGACTGGCGCTCGGGCGAACTGGGGCTGCTGTTGCTGGCGCTGCTGGTGGCGGTGGGAACGGTGACGGCTATCAGCCTGTTCGTCGACCGGCTGCATCAGGCGTTGCGCCTGGAGTCCTCGAGCTTCCTGGCCGCCGACCGGTATATCGGCAGCACCCGGCCGATCCCGGACGAGTTCCGCCGTGCGGCGCAGGAACGGGGCCTGGATACCGTCGACGCCATGACATTCCCGTCCATGGTGTACGGCAGCGGCGAGCGCAGCCAGTTGGCGAGCGTCAAGGCAGTCAGCGCCGGCTATCCGCTGCGGGGCGAACTGATCGTGGGCGATGAGCCTTTCGGTCCCGGCCGCGTTGCGCAAAGGATGCCGGAACCGGGAGAAGTGTGGCTGGATTCGCGCATGTTTCCGGCCCTGGGCCTTGCCCTGGGCGATGAGGTGGAAGTGGGTCTTGCCCGGCTCGGCATCGGCCGCGTGCTGATCAAGGAGCCGGACCGGGGCGGCAGCTTCTTCGACCTCGGCCCGCGCCTGCTCATGAACATCGCCGACGTGCCGGCCACGGAAGTCGTGCAGCCCGGCAGCCGCATCGGTTACCGGCTGCTGCTGCGGGGTCCGGAGGCGGAACTCGAAGCCTTGCGGGCAGAACTGGAACTGGAGCCGAACTACCGCTGGATGGACATTCGCCGCAACAGCGCCCGGATTGGCGGCGCCCTGGACCGGGCGGAGAGCTTCCTGCTGCTAGGCGGGCTACTGGGCGTGCTGCTGGCGGGCGTTGCCGTGGCCCTGTCCGCGCACCGCTATGCCCGCCGCCACTACGATCACGTTGGCATCTTCAAGACGCTGGGGGCGACGCCCAACCAGATACTCAAAGCCTACCTCGGCATCCTGGGCGTCGTGGGCGGATTCAGCGTGTTGCTGGGTCTCGGGCTGGGCGCCGGGCTGCACCTGGCGATCGTGGCGGCACTCGATGCCCTCATTCCCGTCGACCTGCCCCTGCCGAGTGTCATGCCCTTCCTGCTCGGTGCGGCCACGGGTCTCATCGGCGCGCTGGCGTTCGCCATGCCGCCACTGTTGCACCTGAAGAACGTATCGCCCCTGCGTGTCATGCGGCGCGACCTGGGGGCGCCGCCGGTTTCCCAGTGGCTGAGCTACGGAGCGGCCGGGGCCGGAGCCCTGCTGCTGCTGATCTGGTACAGCGAGAGCCTGTTGCTGACCTTGTGGACCCTGGCGGGCACCCTTGTCGTGGTGCTGTTGTTCGGGGCGCTGGCGATGCTGTTGCTGAAGAGCGGGCGCGCGGTCGGCATGCAGGCCGGCAGCGGCTTGCGGCTGGCGCTTGCCGGGTTGCAGCGCCGGCGCCGGGAGAGCACCGCGCAGATCCTGATATTCGGGTTGGCCATCATGATGTTGCTGATCCTGGTGCTGCTGCGCACGGCCCTGATCGACGAATGGCGCTCCCAGCTTCCCGATGACATCCCCAATCACTTCGTGATGAACGTGACCCCGGACCAGCTTCCCGCGGTCGAGGCGATGCTGGAAAGCGTCCATGACGGCGATGCCGAAGAATCCGGACAACGGCTCGAACCCCTCTATCCGATGATCCGCGGCCGCATCGTCGGCGTAAACGGAACCGATGCGAAAGCCTGGGAAGACGAGGTGCGGGGGAGCCGTGCGGAGCGTGACGGCCTGGGCTTGCGCTCGGAACGGAACCTCACCTGGACCGCAAACGTGCCGGAAGGCAACGAAGTCGTCGGGGGCGCCTGGTGGACACCACAGGACGAAGCGTCGCTGGTATCCCTGGAAGACGAGTACGCGCGCGAGTTGGGGCTGTCGCTGGGGGACCGGCTCGAATTCGATATCGGCGGCCAGTTCGTGGAGGCGACGGTCGCGAGCCTGCGGACGCTCGACTGGGAATCCATGCAGCCGAACTTTTTCATCATCTTCTCGCCGGCAGCGCTGCGCGACTTTCCCGCCACCTACATGACGAGTTTCCACCTGCCGGAAGGGCGCAAGGCCTTCCTGAACCGGCTGCTCTCCGAATTTCCGACGATCACGGTGCTGGAGATCGACGCCATCGTGGAACAGGTGCAGAGCATCATCGACCGGGTCACCGCGGCGGTGGAACTGGTGCTGGCGCTCGTGGTGGGCGCCGGCTGCCTGGTGCTGCTGGCCAGTATCCGCGCGGGCTGGGACACCCGCATGGCGGAGCACGCCCTGGTGCGCACCCTGGGCGGCACCCGCGACCTGATCGCGGGCAGTCTTGCGGCGGAGTTCGTTGCCCTGGGTGCATTTTCAGGCCTGGTCGCCGTGGTGGGGGCCGAGTTGACGGTGGCCCTGCTGCAATGGCAGGTCTTCGAGTTGCCGGCAGCGGCCCATCCGTGGCTCTGGCTGCTCGGTCCCCTGATGGGCGCGGTGCTGATCTTTGCCGTCGGCATGACCGGCGCGCGGCGCCTGGTCTCGTCGCCGCCGCTGATGGTGTTGCGCGGGGCGGACTAGATTCCTTGAACGGCCTTGATGTGGACAGTTGAGTCGCATTTTCGAACAACGTCGCCAAGTTGCGGAGCAACTTGATCGCGTCGCCTGGCGACGCGCCTAGGCCTTCAGTGCTCGCCGGCGACCCCCGGCGAGGGCGTCGACAGGCGCCGCTGCAATTCCGTCAGCCCGGCCTCCAGAACGGCAACACGGGCCTCGAGCTCCGCCACCCGGTCACGCCGGGGGCTTGCCGGTGCGGCCGCGGACTCATCCTCCGGCACCGATTCGATCTCGCCGGAGAAGAGGTGCGCATACTCGTGGTCCCGCCGGCCCGGCTTGCGCGGCAACCGGGCGATCACCGGGCCGCCCTTGCGGTTCGGGTCCATCAGGCCCTGCAGCGTCTCCGCAACCGAATCGTTCTCGGGGAACGAGTGCAACCGCCCGCTACGCGTGCGCAACTCGCCCGGCGTCTGCGGTCCGCGCAGCAGCAGCAGGCAGATCACGGCGTACTCGTCCTCGGCGAACTGCCGGGTGCCGAACGGCGTGTTGCAGAAGCGCTGCCTGTACTTGATGACCCCGGTCCTGAAGTTTTCGTCCGCGGTCAGCTGCTTGGCCGCTTCCAACTCGCGGGCCGTGCGCTGCACGATCCCGCGATCCAGTGTCAGCACCGGGTCGCGGCTCGATTTCTGATTGCAGGCATTGACGAGCGCGTTCAGCGTCAACGGGTACTGATCGGGCGTCGTCACCGCCTTCTCCATCAGGCAGCCGATAATGCGCGTCTCATTCAGGGTGAGTTCCATATCCGGTTTTCGGTCACTGGCGTCAAGGGCCGGGCAAGGTATACGTACCGGGCGTCACAGGCAACTTGTCGGCCGCTCTCGCCGTACTCAGTACCGCCGCGAAAGGGAATGAAGGGCGGATCTTCTCTGGCGGCGCCCTGCAGGACAGGCTCATCACCGCCATTCGCGACCCAACCCGACTCGCCCCAGCGCGCGCCAGGTGTCCGCTGCGACCACATATCCCGCAACCAAGGGCGAACCGACCGCACCGTCCCTGCCGAAACCGCCGCTCCAACTCACGCCGGTGCCCGGCGGTGCACCCACGAATCCAGGAAAATCGGTGGCGCGCCGAGTCAACCTTTGCCGCGCATGAGCCCGGGCAGCGGAATCAAGCGCGGCGTCGTAGCCTGGTACTCGCTGTAGGTCGGGTACTTGCCCAACGAGATCGATTCGCCGAAACGTGTCGAACTGATCAAGAGCGCGGTGAGCAGCACGAAACCGAGCCCGGTCCTGTGCAGCCATTCACCCGTGGCTGCGACGCCAAACAGGTAGAAGACCCACCACATGGCGATCTCGCAGAAGTAGTTCGGGTGCCGTGACAAGGTATAGAGCCCGGTGTTCAGGAACGGTTGCTCGACCGCCTCGCCCGCGTCGAGTTTCCGTTGCTTGTCCTGCTGGAAGGCCCACATCTGTTCGTCGGCGACGGTTTCTCCGATCAGCAATGCGAGAAACAGGATTGCGGCGACGGCGTCGAGCCAGTTCAGCGGCGCATCCAGCCCTACCCAGCCCTGGTGTATGGGCGAGGTAAACAGCCAGATCAGCAACATCTGCGGGAACGAGATGAAGAAGATATTGACAAGCTGGAACTGAATGGGGCTCAGCCGCTCGCGCACGTAGGGCCAACGGTAGTCTTCGCCGCCGGACCAGTAGCCGCCCTTGCGCGCGAAGTTGAACGTGAGGCGCGCCCCCCAGAGCGTGACCAGGGCCGCCATGATATTCAGCCGCGCCGAGTCGAAGTCCGCGGCGGCGGCGACCAGCAGGCAGTAGACCGGTGGGGCGACGGACCAGAGCCGGTCGACCCAGGAGCATTCGCGCGTGACCGCCGTCATGAGCCAGACGAGGGCCGCGAGCACCAGGCACAGGTCCAGGGCGGTGCCGAAGGGCGTGCCGGTGAGCGGGTGATTGATGATGTTCAGGTCGGGCATGTCGGATACCTCCCGTATCGCTATTGCTCGTTCCGCCACCGCGGCAGCCGCGGACAATAACATCGCCCGCGGACACCGCAGCGGTCACAGCTGCTGCCGTAGCCGCTGACGCGCTGCAGGCACCTCGTCCACGGAGCCGTGGGGTCCCGCAGCCGTGGGCGGCATGCGGTGGAGCGTCGCACGCTACAATACCCGGCTTGCGGCCCATGGAACATCCCGTGTCCCGAGAAAACTGGCGCACCCCGACCATGCTGCTGGTGCTGATGAGCATCGCCGTGCCGTTGGCTTTCAACGCCTGGTCCGCCCTGCTCAACAACTTCGCCGTCGAGCGGGCGGCCTTCACCGGCATCGAGATCGGCATCCTGCAGAGCCTGCGGGAGGTGCCGGGATTCATGGCGTTCACCACCGTATTCGTGCTGCTGATCATCCGGGAGCAGACCTTCGGCGTGCTGTCGCTTGCGCTGCTCGGGCTTGGTGTGTCGCTCACCGGGTTCTTTCCGACGGTCTACGGCCTGTATTTCACGACTGTGGTGATGTCCGTGGGGTTCCACTATTTCGAGGCGGTCAAGCAATCGCTGGCGCTGCAGTGGCTGACCAGGGACGAGGCGCCCAGGGTGCTGGGCAAGCTCATCTCGATCGGCGCGGTGACATCGCTCGTGACCTATGGGGCGCTGTGGACGGCGCTCGAGGTCCTGGGCCTGGATTACCGGTGGAATTTCCTGGTTGCGGGCGGCGCCTGTTTCGGGCTTGCAATCGGAATGTGGATCGCCTTTCCGAATTTCGGCGTGGCCGTCCCCCAGCGCAAGCGCATCGTGCTGCGCAAGCGCTATTGGCTCTACTACGCGCTGACCTTCCTGTCCGGGGCGCGGCGGCAGATCTTCATCGTCTTTGCCGCCTTCCTGATGGTGGAGAAGTTCGGTTACAGCGCTGCCCAGGTGACGATGCTCTTCCTGATCAACTACGCCTTCAACTGGCTCTTCGCGGAGCGGATCGGGGCCCTGATCCACAGGATCGGCGAGCGGGCGGCGCTCACCATCGAATACGCGGGGCTGGTCATCGTCTTCACCGCCTACGCGTTTGTCACTGACCCTTATGTCGCGGCGGGCCTCTACATCATCGACCACATGTTCTTCGCCCTGTACATTGCCATGACCACCTATTTCCACAAGATCGCCGACCCCGGCGACCTGGCCAGCAGCGCGGGCGTTTCGTTCACCATCAACCATATCGCGGCGGTGGTGCTGCCGGCGGCGCTCGGGCTGGTCTGGGTGGTTTCCCATTCGCTCGTTTTCCTGATCGGGGCCGGCATAGCTGCCTGCTCGCTGCTGTTGTCGCGCAACGTGCCCGCGCGGCCGGGCCCGGGCAACGAAGTGGTGGTGGGCAGGGTGCCGGCGCTCGCGGGTGGCGCCGGGGCCGGCTGATGGATTAGCCTTTCTCCTGGCTCGGGTACGGAAGCGGCGTGGCTGAAAAGAATCGGGGTATTCACGAACTCTATGGCGAAGACCCGGTCAGGGCCGATCGCCTGGTATGGGGCCGGGTGGCAAACCCGGCCACCCGGCGGGGATTCCTGCGCGGATCGGGCCTGGCGGCGATGTCGGCGGCGGTCGGTGCTGCGATTCCGTTCGCGCAGTGGATGCCCGGCGGCCTGATTCCGGCTGCGCTGGCGCAGACTGAAGATCAATTCTCCATACCCGGAAAGGACGGCCTGCGGGTTCTGAACGACCGGCCGCTCAATGCCGAGACACCGGCGCACCTGCTCGACGATGAAGTGACGCCGGCAGGACGGCTGTTTGTTCGCAACAACGGCACGCCGCCCTTGACCGATGACATCGACCCACTCGATTGGGCGGTCGAGGTCGCGGGAGAGTCCTGTATCCGCTCACGGCGATTCACGCTCAGGGAACTCCAGGAAGGCTTCGACCAACACAGCCTGCAACTGCAACTCGAATGCGGCGGCAACGGCCGGGTGGAGTTTCATCCGCCGGCGCGGGGCAACCAGTGGTCGACCGGCGCCGTGGGTTGCCCGGTATTCACGGGAGTGCGCCTCAAGGATGTGCTTGAGCACTGCGGCATCGCCGACGACGCGGTGTACGTGGCTTACGAGGCCGCCGACCGGCACCTCTCGGGAGACATTTCAAAACAGCCGATCTCACGCGGTGTGCCGGTGCACAAGGCATTGGAAGACGAGTCGCTGATCGCCTGGGGCATGAACGGCGAGCCGTTACCGCCGCTGCACGGGTATCCGGTGCGCATGGTGTGCGGGGGCTGGCCCGGGTCGGTCAGCGGCAAGTGGCTGACGCGCATTCTCGTTCGCGACCGCGTGCACGACGGGGCGAAGATGGGCGGTCAATCCTACCGGGTGCCCTGCGCACCAGTGGCCCCCGGGACCGGGGTTGCCGACGAGGACATGTGCATCATCGAGTCGATGCCCGTGAAATCGCTCATTACGCATCCCAAGTCTGGAGACAGCCGTCCGTTCGGCCAGACCGCCGAGGTGCGAGGCCACGCATGGGCCGGCGACCTGGGGGTGGCGGAGATGTACACATCCATCGACTTCGGCGCCACCTGGCAGCGGGCCGACCTGAGAAAACCCGCAAATCGTCTTGCCTGGCAGCACTGGTCGGCGGCGATCGACTTTCCGCAATCGGGCTACCACGAAGTCTGGGCGCGCGCGGTGGATGAGCGGGGAGTTGCGCAACCCGTGGTACTGCCGAACTGGAATCCGCGCGGCTACCTGAACAACGCGTGCCATCGCATCGCTGTCAGCGTGGCATGAGGGGCCCCGGGTTCGTACGGGGAGCGAGGCGTTGCCTGTGCGGCCTGGTCGTTGGCGTTGCCGGCGTCTGTGCACTGGCCAAGGCTCCCGTCGCGGCTGCGTCCGTCGATGTCGACGCGTCCACGCGTCTCATCGAGAGCCCCGGCTGGGAACTGGTGCGCGCACAGTGCGGCGGCTGCCACTCCTACGGCATGATCACCAATCAGCGGGGCGACCGGGAAACCTGGCTCGATATCATTCGCTGGATGCAGGAGACGCAGAATTTCTGGATTCTGGGGGCAGATGTGGAATCCGCGATTCTCGACTATCTGGCGGAAAACTATCCACCGCCGCGTGAATACCGGCGGGCCCCCATCCCGGCGGACCTGATGCCGCGGCCCGCGGATCCGTAAGGCGGGGAGCGGTCTGGGTCAGACGGCCGTTTCGAACCAGTAGCCGCCTTCCGGACGGTGGCGGATATGCCCCGCGGTGGGCGTGGCGAAGTGGGTGCCGATCACCAGGATGTCGTCATCGACGTACCTGGCCAGCAGCGCTTCCCGGGTCTCGCGCCCCTGCTGCTGGTCGAAATCCGCCGAACTGCACCAGTCGGTTCGGGTCATCTGGCAGGGATGATGGATGCAGTCGCCGGTGATCAGGGCATGGTCGCCGTTGGAGGCGATGTGAACGCTGACGTGCCCAGGGGTGTGCCCGGGCGTGGGCTCCAGCCAGACTTCGTCGCAGACGCGATGGTCCATGTCGACGAAATCCACCAGGCCGGCTTCCACGACGGGACGTACCGAGTCCGCCATGATCGGACCGTAGGTGTCGTCGTCTTCAGCGGCATCCCAGTAGGACCACTCCTCGGCACTGATCAGGTAGCGGGAGTTCGTGAAGGTGGGAACCCAGGCGCCGTCCACCAGCATGGTGTTCCAGCCCACGTGGTCCACGTGCAGGTGGGTGCACATCACGGTGTCGATGGACTCCCGCGGGTAGCCGGCCGCCGACAGGTCGTCGAGAAAGGCGGTCTGCAGCATGTTCCAGTTGGGAATGGCGCGCTGCTTGTCGTTGCCGATGCAGGTGTCCACCAGGATACGCCGTTTCCCCGTATCGACGACGAGCGCGTGGATGCTCATGATGAGATTGCCCTGGTCGTCCATGAAATTCGGCTGCATCCAGGGATAGGCCAGGCATGCCTCCCGGGTCGCGTCCGGGAGGATGAACCTCGAGCCCCCGGTTATCTCCATCTCCACGATCCGGGAAATCCGGACGTCGCCGATCTGCCATTGATTGGTCAGGCCGCTGATCTGGGTCACTGCAAGAGTCTCCTGGATGGTTGCTTCGCACCGGACTTCTGGCGAAAAAGCCGGTTTCGCAGGGCAAGAATCGCACAGGCGTCCGGGCAGGGATAGCCCGTTACGCTGCGGACAGCGCTTGCCCGGAATGGTGCTCGTCGGAACTCGTCGGAAATGGTGCTCGTCGGAGTAGCCGGGTCGACGCCGCCGCGCGTCAATAGACCCCGTGATGCCGCGCCAGGAACTCAAACGTGGTGCGCAGATAGTCCTCGCCGGTCAGGTCGGCCCTGGCGAAGCGGGCCGCATCCGCGGAGATGGGCTTGCCGCCGGTAGTCTTCAGATGCGCTTCCGCGGCACGCTCCATGATGACGAAGCGGGCAACCGCGGTGGCCACCGACGCTCCCGTGGCGAGCAGCCCGTGGTTGCGCAGGACGATGGACGCGTTGCGGCCCAGGCTCTGGGCGATTCTCGACCCGGCTTCCAGGCTCTGTACCTGCACTTCCTCGTCGTCGAAGACCGCGCAGTCCTCGAAAAAGACGCAGGCCTCCTGTGTGATCGGTTCCAGGACGCGGGCTTCTGCGGAGAACGGCGTTCCCCAGGGAGTGTGGGTGTGGGCAGCGCTTGCGATATCCGGGCGGGCGGCAAGGATCGGCTGGTGGATTCGAAAGCCGGGCCAGTTTATGCGTCCCGCGCCCTGCGCGACTTTTCCGTCGGGGTCGATCAGCACCGTGTCGCCGGCGGTTGCCTCGGGGAAGGTGGCGCCGTAGCGGAGCATCCACAAGCAATCCGGACGTTCAGGGTCGCGGGCGCTGATGTGCCCGTCACCCAGGTCGCCCCAGCCCAGCGCGCCGAACACCCGGTATCCCCGGGCGAGTTCCTCTCGCAACACCTTCCTGGCTTCCATGAAACGATTCTCCAATCCGTTGTTTTGAGTCTATGCAACAACCGCGAGTAGCGGGCAGCGAGTTCGCATACGGCGCTCCGGGTCGTTGTGTGGCAAGTGGGTCGCGGTACAGGTTGACGCGATTGGCTCAAGGATACCGGTCGTTGCGCTACCGGTCAGCAATTGGAGGCTACCGGCTGAATGTGCGTACCCGTCATTGTTCGCCTCGAAATGAAACTTCATTCGCCTCGAAATGAAGCATCGTCTAACCTTTGCGGCGGACCTTATCCGGGAAATTGAATATGAGCTGGTGGGGAACGCTGATCGGGGGT
>JAPOON010000609.1 GCA_026713405.1 Gammaproteobacteria bacterium | reverse complement strand
GGAAGCGGTTGCCGACAGAGGGCCAAACCATCGAACAGCAGTGGTTCGCCGGTGTGCACGGCGATGTGGGCGGCGGCAATGCCGATGCCGGCCTGGCCGATGTCGCCCTGGATTGGATGTGGTCGCGGGCGACGACACAGGGTCTCGCTTTCGACGACGACTATCGGAAGGAGAATGTACGTCCCAACCCCTTGGGCAGGCTGCATCGTTCCTGGACGGGCATGTACCGGGTCAAGGGCCGCCGCGTTCGGCCCATCGGCGATTCACCGCCGGGGTTGGAACGGGTTCACCCCTCCGTACGCGAACGCTTTTTCGCCATGCCAGGCTACCGGCCAGACAACCTCGTGGCGTTTCTCAACGAGCGTCCCCAAATCGACTGGACGGTTGTGCCGGAGTGATTTGGGTAGGGCACGCCAAACCGGCCAGGCAGATGGCCCACAGGTGTCCAAGCAATCTTCGGATAGCTGTTGTCACGTATTGCCCACGGACCATGCTGAAATCCTCCATCGTGGGGCCGCGTCAACGATGATATCGTCTGGCGCATGTCTACCGTGACTTTCGATACGCTGTCATTCTGCAAGCGTTTGCAGGCTGCGGGCGTACCTCCTGCCCAGGCGGAGGCACATGCGCAAGCGCAGGCAGAATTCCTCACGGATCACCTCTTGTCCCGGATGGCAACCAGAGAAGACTTGCAGCATCTGGAAGCTCGGCTCCGGTTGGAGATGCAGTTACTCGGCCGGGCGCTCACCATCCGGTTGGGCGGTATGGTCGCACTCGGTGTCGGGATGTTGGCCGCGCTGATCCAATTTTGACGGGCTCGTACTCCCTCTCAAACCCGATCTGCAAGCCATGGGCCAGTTCACACCAGTAATCGGTAAGGCGCCTCCAGCAGGTCGCGGATGGCGGCCAGGAATTGTGCGGCGGGCGCGCCGTCGAGCACCCGGTGATCCCAGGTGAGTGACAGGCGCATCTCCTGGGTCTTGCGCGGTGTTGCGCCTTCCCAGCGAACGCCGTTCCGAATCCGGTTGACGCCGAGGATGCCGGATTGGGGTGAGTTGATGATCGGCGTAAACGAATCCACGCCGAACATGCCGAGTGCCGAGACGGTAAAGGTGCCGTCGTGCAGGTCGTCGGGCGTCAGGGTGCCGTCCCGGGCCGCGGTGGCCAGGCGCGAGCTTTCCTGGACGAGCTGCTTCATGGTGAGCTGGTTGGCGTGCCGTACCACCGGGACGATGAGCCCTTCTTCCAGGGCTACCGCCATCCCCACGTTGATGTCGCCGCGCAGGGTGATCTCGGTTTCGCCGTAGACGCTGTTCACGTTGGGATGCTTCTCCAGCGCCTTGGCGGATGCCCGGATGACCAGGTCGGTATAGGTCGGGCGTAGCCCCTCGTCCTCCCACTCGTCGATGAGCTGGGTGCGCAGCTTGACCGCATCGTCCATGTTGACGTCCATGTCCATGGTCAACTGGGCGGAAGCCTGCAGGCTCTCGTACATGCGCGTGGCGATGGTCCGGCGCATGGCCCGGACGGGTATGGTGCGGTCTTCCCCGGGGGCGAACGCGGGTGCGGCGGGCGCGGCGGCTGCCTGTTCCACGTCTTCCTTGGTAATGCGGCCGCCTGGGCCGGTGCCACGGATGCGGGTCAGGTCAACGCCAAGCTCCCGGGCCAGCTTGCGGGCCATGGGTGAGGATGCCGGCGGCTTGGCCGGCTCGGGCTTCGCCGTGGCCGCTGCCTGCACGTCGGCTTCGACGATGCGTCCGCCGGGCCCGGTTCCGTTCACTGTGGCGATCTCGACGCCCGTTTCCCGGGCCAGGCGCCGGGCAGCCGGTGAGGAGAACAGGCGTCCGTCGCTGGCGATTTGCACCGTAGCGGCAGTCGGCTGAGAGGGCGCTCCGGCGGGAGGTGCTTCGACAGCGGAAGAAGCTGCACCGTCCGCCGGGCCACCCGCCCGGGGCAGAATGTCCGGTATGGCCTCGTCCGGCTCATAGATATAGCCGACCACATCGCCCGGCTTCATCGGCACGCCTTCAGGGACGATATGCTTGACGATGCCGGTGGCTTCGGCATCGACATCGAGGTTGACCTTTTCGGTTTCCAGCCGGTAGATCAGGTCGCCCTTTTCCACGGTCTCGCCGTCGGCGATGCACCACTCCTCGACGATGCCTTCGGTCATGTTCATGCCGACCTTGACGAGATAGATTTCCTTAGGCAATTCCGTCACCTCCGCTGCCAATGCTAAACAATCCCTTTTCGGCGGCCAACTTGAGGGTTGCCGCCACATCGATCACCCACGGGCCGCTGCGTTCCACGAACAGGCTCGCTTTCTGGCCCGCTTTCAACGTGCGGTCGCGCTCGCCGTCAAAGGCCAGTACGCCGGGCCCCGTGATCTCCACACGTTCGCCGAGTTCTACGGTTCGGCAATCGGCGATGTCCACCCGGCGATAAAATCCCGGCGCGATGGGCGCCTGCACCGCGCGGCTGCCGGGTCCGAAGCGCAGGTAGAGGCCGGCGTCCTCGTTGCGGCCGACCTGCTCGAGCAATCCGCCGATGCTGGTGATGCCCACCGCGGCGGGATCGGCACGGGTCAGAAGCGCCGTGTCCAGCGCCTCCGGGGCGAGCAGGGCGCGGGCGCCAACGAAGCGTTCCCGGCTGAGTACCGCGTCG
>JAPOON010000608.1 GCA_026713405.1 Gammaproteobacteria bacterium | reverse complement strand
GCGCATCCATGTAGAAGATGACAACGGGAAAGGGGCCGCCTTCGTCCGGGCAGGTGGTGAAGGTGCTCATCGCGCCGTCGGGCGTGGCGAGGGGAATCTCGGCTTCGATCACGGGGGCTCCTGTCGCAGTTTCGGTAAGGGGCGGATTCTACGTCCTTGCGGGGTGCAATTCGCGTCCCGATTGACGCGCGTCTACAGCCGCCCGACGCCGGGGTATCCCGCGGCCCGCCAGGCGTGACGTTCGTCGCTGGCAAAATCCAGGGCCACGGATTGCTCGGCGCCAAGCAGCATGGTCGCCCTGTCGACGCCGTACTCCGGCCAATCGCCGACGATGCCCCCGGACGGATTGCCGGTACGGGCGAAATTCAGCCAGGCCGCCTGGCAGAAGGCTTCCAGCGCGTGGGCTTCGGGGCCTTCGCCGTGAAACTCCCGGGACCGGGTGACATCGATCGTGCCGAACACGAAGCCGATTTCCAGGCCGTGACAGGCGCCGAGGGAGCCGCCGTTCCAGGGCGACTCCCACGTAAAGACATAGTTGTACGTCCGCCCCGGGTGCGGGGCCTGAGCTTCGGCGAGCAGGACGGCTGGCATCCAGAATACGCGGTCGCCCTCCAGGGTGAGCATGAGGTCCGGCGGCGCCGCTTCCAGCCCCCGTTCGGCGCAGGCGTAGCGGTAACCCTGAACCAGCGTCTCGATGTCTCCGCGCCTGTCCCCCTCCATGAGGCGCGCCGCCTCCACCGACATGCGCTCCACCAGCGCGGCGAAATCCATCTCCGAGAGGCCGGGGAAAACCTCCGCGAACGGCTTGTATTCCTCCAGGGTCGAGCCGATCAGCATGTCGATGCCCGCTACGGCGCCCGCGCGCACCGCTTCCAGGGGATTGACTGGCAGCGTGGCGCCGTCCACGCAGGGCTGGAACGGCGTCATGCCCAGTTGCGGGCTGGACGTCTCCGGACTCGAAAGCCGGGCTTCCAGGTCGAGTAACTGCTGCGCGCGCAAGGCGCGAATCGCACCGGTGTCGTCCGGGTCGACGCCAAGCAGTTCCAGCACGCCCGCGCCCACCCGGTTGGCCAGTTCCACGGGATGCACCGTCTGGCAGGCGCCGCTTTGCAGGATGCCCCGCCGATAGAGGCCCTCCGCCGCCGGCATGCCGAACAGCGTGCCGACGCTCATACCGCCCGCCGACTCCCCGAAAATCGTCACGTTGCCCGGATCGCCCCCGAAACGCTCGACGTTGTCACGCACCCATTCCAGCGCCGCTATCTGATCGAGCATGCCTTCGTTGCCGGTGGCGGGAATGGCGCCCCCCGTGACATCCACCAGCCGCAGGAAACCGAATCCTGCCAGCCGGTAATTGATGGTCACCAGCACGGTGTTCCCGGTCCTGGCCAGGTGTGCCGGGTGGCTGATGTCCTGCCGGCCGGCGCCCAGAATGAATCCGCCGCCGTGAATCCAGACCATCACCGGCCGCCGCGCGCCGTCGATGCCCGGCGTGCAGACATTGAGATACAGGCAGTCTTCGCTCTGCTCCCCATCCACGCGGACCAGATCGTTGGGCATCGGCACCACCACCGGGTTCTGCGGAGAAGACGGGCCGAACTCCGTGGCCGGGCGAACCTCACGCCAGCTCGCCACCGGCTGCGGAGGCAGCCAGCGCAACTCGCCAACGGGCGGCGCCGCAAAGGGAATGCCGCGGAAAATGTGCAGGCCATCCTCGCAAGCGCCACGCACGGGCCCGGAAGTGGTTTCGACGATTTGGCCAGCCCTGTCCATCCGCTATCTCCCTGCCCGATGACGGCAACGCTAACCAACAAGGCGTCTGCCCGTCCAGCGTAGATCGCCCCGTCACCGCACGCAACGCGGCCGACCGGCAGAACCAACCCCCCCGGCAGGTTGCTCGCACGGCGGCGGCACACCTCCTCAATCATCTGTCGTGACGTTTGCGGACGCTCGCCGGTCCTGCCACCATCGGGAAAATGTCCAGCAAGCAACGCCTCGACCCCGCTGTGTTCGACCTGCCGGTGGAGCGGATTCGCACCGGGTTCCTGACCGACAAGTACTTCGTACGCACCCGGGATGTCCTTCTGGCCGGAACGCATCGACCCTCGGTGCTGATGCAGGTCTTCTGCAAGCGGGCCGGCCTGCTTGCGGGCATCGACGAAGCCATTGCCGTGCTGAAGCTCTGCAGCGACGACTGGCCGGCGCTTCGCGTTTGCGCACTGCACGATGGCGACACCGTCAAACCTCACGAGACGGTGATGACCATCGAAGGCCGCTACGATGGTTTCGCGAACCTGGAAACGCTCTATCTCGGCATCCTTGCCCGCCGCACGCGCATCGCCACCAACACGCGCAGAACCGTAGCAGCTGCACGGCCCAGGGACGTGCTGTATTTCCCCGCCCGGCACGACCATTGGTCCGTCCAGGCAGGCGACGGCCACGCGGCGCACCTGGCCGGCGTCGCCGCCGTTTCCACGGACGCCCAGGCATCCTGGTGGGGCGGCCTTGGGGTGGGCACGTTGCCCCACGCCGCCATTGCCGTTCATGGCGGAGATACGGTACTGGCAGCCCGGAAGTTCGCCGAGCGATTGCCAGAGACCGTACCCCTTGTCGTGCTGGTCGATTTCGAAAACGATTGCGTGGGCACGTCGCTGGCGGTGGCTCGCGCCCTGGGCAAGCGGCTGTACGGCGTACGCCTCGACACCTCCGGCGACCTCGTGGACAGGAGTGTCGTCGGGAACACGGGAGAATTCGATCCGCACGGTGTCAATCCGCAGTTGGTCAACAACGTGCGCAACGCGCTCGACGAGGCGGGTTTCGAGGCGGTTCGCATCGTCGTGTCCGGAGGATTCGACCACGAGAAGATACGGCGATTCGAGGCGCTGAACCTGCCCGTGGACGCCTACGGCGTCGGGTCGTCCCTCCTGAAGAACGACGGCGGTTTCGACTTCACCGCGGACATTGTGCTGCTCGAAGGCGAACCTGCCGCCAAGGTGGGGCGCCGGTACCGGCCAAACCCGCGTCTGGAGGAGGTGACATGAGCGTACGGGTATTCTGGGATGTGGACACCCAGGTCGATTTCATGCTGCCCCACGGCAGGCTGTACGTGGGCGGCGCGGAAACGCTGGCCCCCAATCTCGCCCGCCTGACCAACTACGCGCACGACAATGAAATCCGCATCCTCGCCAGCTCCGACAACCACGACCCCGGCGATGAGGAAATATCGGAGAACCCGGATTTCAAGACCACGTTTCCGCCCCATTGCCTGCGCAATACGCCGGGCCAGGCACGGATTCCCGAAACCAGGCTCAAGGACCCACTCATCGTCGAACCGGAAGACGCAGAAGCCAACGTTTTGTCGAGCCTGAATCGACACGACGGCGACGTCCTGTTCCACAAGCACTACTTCGATGTATTCACCAATCCCAACGTGGTACCGGTGCTGAACGCGCTCGGTGTCACGGACGTGACTCTCTACGGCGTCGCCCTCGACGTCTGCAACCGCTACGCGGTGGAGGGCCTGCTCAAGAATTCCCCCAAGATCGCCATTACGGTCGTCACCGATGCGGTAAGAGCGCTCGATGAGGACTCACGCTGCACGCTGCTTGATGATTGGCAACAACGGGGGGTGACGCTAAAGGCGGCCAGCGAACTGCTGCACCGATAGCGACTGTCCAAAACGCGCGCCGGCAAACCGTCTTGCGGGGCACTAGCAAGTGGCCGGTTTACAACCGCGTGCGCCACGCTACCATGCTTCCCGGCGCGGACTGTGCGGTCGAGGACGCGCCGCTCGACGATGAGCGCCGGGCCCGGGAAGGAATTCCGGACAGCGCCATCGGTTACCGACACAACTTGATGTGGGAGGAGCCTGGATGTATCCCGGCAAGTGGGCAAGTCTGTTTCCGGACAAGCCGGCGGCGATCAACTCGCAGACCGGCGCATCCGTCAGTTTCCGGGAACTCGACGGGCGTTCCATCCAGATTGCCCGACTGTTGCACGACCGCGGGCTGCGCCGCGGCGACCACCTCGCGGCTTTCATGGAGAACGACCTCCGCTACTTCGAGATCGCCTGGGCGGCCATGCGCTCCGGCCTCTATTTCACCATGGTCAACCGGTATCTCACCGCTGAAGAAGCGGGCTATATCGTCGACGACTGCGGCGCAAACGCGCTGATCGCCTCCGCCCGCCTGGCCGAGGTGGCCAGGGACCTGCCGCGCCACGCCCCCGAGTGCCGGGTGTTGTTCAGCCTGGACGACATCGATGGCTTCGAGAACCTGGATGAGGCCCGGTCCCGCTTTCCCACTAGGCCAATGGAGCGGCAACCCCTCGGTTCTTTCATGTTCTACAGCTCCGGCACCACCGGCCAGCCGAAGGGCGTCAAGCACGCGCTCGCCGATGCCGAGGTCTCCGACCCCAACGACCACCATGCTTTCCACGCCCACATGTGGGGATTCGACGAGCAAACGGTATTCCTGTCGCCGGCGCCGCTCTATCACACGGCCCCGGCCTTCCTCTCCGTGTCCACCCAGGCGCTCGGCGGTACGGCGGTGATGATGCCCAGATTCAATCCCGCCGAGGCGCTGGCCGCCATCGAGCGCTACCGGGTCAACCGCAGCCAGTGGGTGCCGACCATGTTCATCCGGATGCTGCGGCTGCCGCCGGAAGAGCGGGTTCAATACGACCTTTCCAGCCACGAGGTCGCCATCCATGCCGCGGCGCCCTGCCCTGTCCAGGTCAAGCAACAGATGCTCGACTGGTGGGGGCCCATCATCTACGAGTACTACGCGGGCACGGAGGCCAACGGCTCGACCCATGTGGGACCCGAGGAGTGGCTCGCGAATCCCGGAACGGTGGGCAAGCCCATGGGCGGCACCCTGCACATCTGCGACGACAACGGCGCCGAACTGCCGCCCGGGGAAGTGGGCACGATCTATTTCGAACAGGCGAATCACTTCCGCTACCACAACGATTCGGAAAAGACGCGCAAGGCCGAGCATCCGGAGCGCCGCGACTGGACGGCACTGGGGGATGTCGGCTACGTGAACGAGGAGGGCTACCTGTTCCTGGTCGACCGAAAGACCTTCATGATCATCTCCGGCGGGGTGAACATCTATCCCCAGGAGATCGAGGATGCGCTGATCATGCATCCCGGGATTCTGGACGTGGCCGTCATCGGCGTACCTAACGAGGACATGGGCGAAGAGGTGAAAGCCGTGGTGCAGTTGGCGGACGGCATTGAACCTTCAGTGGCACTGGAGGCGGAGCTGATCGAGTACGCCCGCGCCAACCTGGCCCACTACAAGTGCCCGAAGAGCATCGATTTCGTCGACGAACTGCCGCGCCTGCCCACCGGAAAACTCTACAAGGGCGCTCTCAAGGACAAGTATTGGAAGCACGCGGGCCATGCAAACCGCATTTGATCACCCCGGAGACAACAGATGACAGACCTATTCGACCTGACCGGCCGCATTGCCGTGGTAACCGGCGGCTCAAAGGGCATCGGCCGCATGATCGCCGATGGCCTGGTACGCAGGGGCGTGCGTGTCTACATCACCGCGCGCCATGCCGATGTCTGCCTGCAGACGGCTGAGGAGCTGTCGGAATTCGGCGAGTGCATCGCCATTCCCAACGACCTCGGTTCCCTGGACGGTGTGCACGAGTTGGGCGCCGAACTCAAGCAGCGGGAATCGAAGCTCGACATCCTGGTCAACAACGCCGCCACCGGCTGGGTGGCGCCCTTCGACGAGTTTCCGGAGAAAGGCTGGGACAAGGCCCTGAACCTCAACCTGAAGGCCGTGTTCTTCCTGCTTCAGCAGCTCGCGCCGATGTTGCGCGCGGCTGCGAGCGCAGAGCAGCCTGCCAAGGTCATCAACATCTCGTCGGTCGACGCCCTCTTTCCGAGCCCCGACCCCTCCTATTCCTACACGGCGGCCAAGGCGGGCCTCAATCACCTGACCCGGCATCTGGCCAAGGACTTTGCCCCGGATCACGTGTACATCAACACCATCGTGCCCGGGGCGTTCGCCACCGACATGAACGCAACGGCCAGGGAAAACCCGGAGCTGTTAACCCCGCACATTCCCGCCGGGCGGATCGGGCGGCCGGAGGATATCGCCGGAACCGTGGTGTACATGGCATCCCGGGCGGGCGACTACCTGATGGGTGAGACCCTGGCGCTGGACGGCGGTTTTACCTACGCACGCTGAATCGGGCGCAGCCGCAATGCCTCGATTGCCGGCCTGGTGGCATACATGGCTTCCCGCGCCGGCGACTACCCGGCGCGCGTCAACCTGACGCTGGACGGCGGCGTCGTTTACGCGCGGGCACGATGACGATGCCGGCGTTCAGGCATTGAGCGCCGCCACCTCCGGCAATACCTCGTCGATCAACTGCCGCGTCTGCGACAGCATCTCCTCTGTTCCCGAGGCGATCGGGCGCAGCACGAACTTGTGCACCCCGGCTTGCCGGAACTCGTGCAGCAACGCCATGATCTCGGTCAGGCCCCCGATCGCGGCGAAGCCATTCGGATCGCGGCCGAGCCGCTCGCTGAGGAAACGCTGGTAGCGGGTCACGATCGGTTCGTCCGGCGAACCGAAGCGGAAGCCGAAGCCTGCTCCGTAGTGGTCTTCGTCGATATCGCGGCCGAGCTCATCGGCGCGGGTCTTGATGGCCGCGATGACCGGGGCCGTTTCGCCGGCGGAGGCGATGCCGGCCTGCCACCCCGTTCCCCACTTTGCCGTGCGCTCGATCGCCCGGGGGGCCGAGCCGCCCACCCACAGCGGCAGCGGATCCTGCACGGGGCGGGGGAAGATGCTCGCCTCATCGAGGCGGTAGCACGTGCCTTGAAACGAGACGGGTTCGCCGGTCCACAAGCGGCTCATTATCTCGAGCCCTTCGTCCATGCGCTTGCCGCGTCCCCGGGTCGGCGTGCCCGTGGCGACGTAGTCGCGCGACAGCGAACTGCCGATGCCGAACGCCGGCAACAGTCGTCCTTCGGAGAGAACGTCGATGGTGGCGCACTGCTTGGCGGGGAGTACGGGGTCGCGCAGGCCGAGGCTCGCCACGTTCATGCCGAACTTGATGCGGCGCGTCCGGCCGGCGAGCGCCGCCATGACACTCATGCACTCGAGCCCACCGTCGTCGCCGATAATGCGATCCGACTGCCAGATCGAGTCAACGCCGCCGGCGTCGCACAAGTCTACCCAGCGCCAGAAGCCGCGCGCATCGTCGAAAGTGAAGTTGCCGATGCCGACGCCGGCGCTGATGGTCACTGCCCGTCTCCTGCTGTCGTGGTCATCGCGTCATGATCCGGGAGAAGTAGCGTCCGTCGCAAGTGGGGCCCTGCGAACGCCGCCAGGTCGGCCAGGTTCGCGACGGGCACGTTCGTGTAACATCCCGTACGAGGGAAACGGTGCAGGGATAAGGAGGTTTGCATGTTCGAAGACCGCATCGAGGCCAAGTGGATCGACTCTTTCGTGCGCGTCTTCGAGGCCTCGAAGGTGCAGGCGGGCGATGACGTCGCGATTCTGTCCGAGACGCAGTCGCGCAACCTGAAGCTGCAACTCTGTGAACTCGCGCTGCTCCGAATGGGCGCCCGTCCCTACCACCTCATGCTGCCGACGCCGCCGCAAGAATTCGATATGCCGGTGCGCTCGAACGGCCGCACCACCTGCCTTCAGAACATTCGCCCCGTGGTCGAGTTGCTGGCCAGTTCCGCGCTGGTGGTCGACAACACGGTCGAGGGTATCCAGCACACCAACGAACTCCGCGAGATTCTCGAGCGCGGGACGCGTGTGCTGCACGTGATGAACGATCATCCGGATGTCCTCGAGCGCTTCGCCCCCGACCCGTTGCTAAAGGAGCGGGTTACCACCAGCGTCAAGATGATGCGCGCCGCCAAGGCGATGCGCGTCACCACGGAGGCGGGCAGCGACCTCACCGTGGACCTCACCGGGGCGCCGATCCAGGGAACCTGGGGTTTCTGCGACGAACCCGGCCACATCGATTTCTGGCCCGGGGGGATGGTCGCCTGTTTCCCCGCCGCGGGCACCGTCAACGGCGCCATAGTGATCGACGTGGGCGACCTGAACCTGACGTTCAAACGCTATGTCGAGTCGCCCATTCGCCTAACCTTCGAGAATGACTACATCACCGCCGTCGAAGGCGAGGGCGTGGACGCGGAACTGTTCAAGCACTACAACGAGCACTGGGGCGACCGCGAGGCCTGGGCGGCCTCGCACCTGGGCTGGGGCCTGAATGACAAGGCTCACTGGGAAGCCACGACCCTGTACGACAAGCGCGACACCAACGGCGGCGAACAGCGCTGTTTCGCCGGCAACGTGCTGTTTTCGACCGGCACCAATCCGGCCGCGGGGCGTGAAACCCACGGACACTACGACATTCCGCTGCGCGGCTGCACGGTTACGCTCGACAACACCATGGTTGTCGACCGGGGTCGGGTGGTCGAATCGGCGATCGAGGCGTTCGTGGACGAAGGCAAAGACGCCGCCCGCCCGGAGATGCTTTCCACGCGGTACAAATAGGGCCGGCTGCAGCGGGCCGGGAAATCTCCGAGCGTCAGTTTTTCTACGCCGGCAACTGCCAGGCCGATGTCGAGGCACATCATCACCGAACGGCAGAACGCGGGGTCTAAAGAGCCAT
>JAPOON010000607.1 GCA_026713405.1 Gammaproteobacteria bacterium | reverse complement strand
TCACCCACAGCCAATGGGTGCCGACCATGTTCAGCCGCATGTTGAAGCTCCCCGACGAGGACCGCCTCGGCTTCGATCTTTCCTCGCACAAGGTGGCGATTCATGCCGCCGCGCCCTGCCCGGAAGCCGTGAAGCGGCAGATGCTGGACTGGTGGGGGCCGATTCTCTACGAATACTACGCCGGCACGGAATTCAACGGCATCACCCACACAACCCCGCAGGAATGGCTCGACCATCCGGGTACGGTCGGCAAGCCCCTCGTCGGGGTCATCCACATCTGCGACGAAGACGGCGGGGAACTGCCCGTCGGCGAAGCGGGAATCGTCTATTTCGAGATGCCGCAGTTGCCGTTCGAGTACTACAAGGATTCCGCCAAGACCCGCTCCGCCCAGCACCCGAAACACCCGACCTGGACAGCGCTCGGCGACGTGGGTTACGTGGACGAAGAGGGTTTCCTGTACCTCACCGACCGCGCCACCTTCATGATCATCAGCGGCGGCGTGAACATCTATCCCCAGGAGATCGAGGACGCCATGATCATGCACGACAAGGTGGCCGATGTGGCCGTGGTCGGCGTGCCGGACCAGGAAATGGGCGAGGCGGTCAAGGCGGTTGTGCAGGTTGCCGAGGGCGTTCCCGAAAACGATGACCTGGCCGCCGAACTGCTCGCCTACACCCGGGAGCGCATCGCCCACTTCAAGTGCCCGAAGAGCATCGACTTCATCGACGAGATGCCGAGGCTGCCCACGGGCAAGCTCTACAAGCGGCTGCTCAAGGACAAGTATTGGGGCAAGTCAGGGTCGAAGATCGTTTGATACGCCGCGGCCGGAAACCCGCTGGCCTCACCGATTTGGCTCCCACGAAACAGTTGGTCGCGGACCGTTCGGCTGCTCACCGGTCGCGATTTCGGCATTGAGTTCGCCGACGCGCATTTCTCCCTCCCGGGTTTGTCCGCCGATCTCCAGAAAGCGTCGCATGGCGGATTGCGAACTGCTGTTGCGCAGCAACTGCTGGAACAGGAACGCTTCTTCGCGCAGGCCCTCGGCAAGCGGGCGTTCCGCCTGGTTCACCGCGGCCTTGGCGAGGCGCACGGCCTCGACGGGGAACGAGGCGATCCGTCCGGCGAGCCTGTCGATGAAAGGTTCGATTTCTCCCGGTTCGAAGATGCGGTTGAGATAGCCCCAGCGCTCGGCGGTTTCCGCGTCGATGTCGTCACCGCCCAGGATGATCTCCATGGCCCTGCCGCGCCCGACCAGTCGCGGCAGGCGTTGCGTTCCCGTACCGCCCGGCAGGATGCCCAGCGGCACCTCCATCTGGTTGACGACGGTTCTGCCGCGAACGCCGAAGCGCATGTCGAAACTCGCTGCCAGTTCGCTGCCGCCGCCGCCCACGCGCCCCTCGATCTGGGCAATGGTGACCTTGTCCATGGTGCGGAAGCGCTCGCACATGGCGTGGAACGGGTTGAGTTCCTCCTCCCGGCGGGCTTCGCCTTCCGTGGGGAAGTCCAGGATGAGCGCCACATCAAAGTGGGCGATAAAAAAGTCCGGGTCCGCGCTCTTCAACACCACCACGGCCAGATCGGGGTCGGCTTCCAACTCGGTTGAGAGCTTCAGCAACTCGACGTACAGGTCGCGCGTCATGATGTTGATCGGCGGATTGCTGACGGTCACCCGGGCGACCGATGCCGCCACGTCCACGTTCAGCAAGTCAAATTCGTAAGCCATGGGGTACTCCTGACGATTTTCAGGCGGCAAATTGCAGCCTGTTGCGGGCGGGCAAGTCCGGCTGCCGGTTTCCTGTTCTGTTCTTACCCTGCACCAACAGCGTGGGGCACTCGCCATTAACGCTCCGCGGAAGGTGATTGGCAATGTGCAGTGTCGCGTCCAGGGTCCACGGCAACGGCAGCATCGTCGAGTGGTGCCCCGATGCCCGCCGCCTGGCCGGACCGGTGCACGACTCGGTGCGGCCAGCAGCCCGTGGCAAAAGTCCGGCGTAGCACCGAGAACGCCGATGCGCCCGT
>JAPOON010000606.1 GCA_026713405.1 Gammaproteobacteria bacterium | reverse complement strand
GCGCGAGACGGCGCAGTTCCGTCGTGGAACCGTCTCCGGCAGTGCTGGACGGGGGGCGCAACTCCGCAACCACGTCGCCACGGTGCGTTACATAAACTTCACCGCCTTCCCGAACCATGCGAATACACTCGCTCATCCGATTCTTGAATTCCCTGACGCCCATGGTGGTCATGGGTGCAATGTAGCCTCATGAGGCTACAAACACAAGCGCATTTCTGCCGTTGCCGGCACGGAAATTGCTGAATCGGCATGCATGCGGCTTGTGCCCGGCGCCCGAACCGGTCACTCGGACGAGGCTGCCCGGTCGCGGAGCCTGACCACCTCGCCGATAATCACAATGGTCGGGCCGTGAACGTCGCCCTCGGCTACGGCTTCCGGCAATACCTCCACTGGAGCGGCGATTTCCCTGTGATCCGGCAATGTCGCTCGCTCGACCATGAGTGCGGGTGTGTCGGGCGGCAAGCCGTTGGCGATCAATTTGGCGCAGATTTCGTCGAGACCCAGCAGGCCCATGTAGATGACCAGGGTCTGGTTCGGGTCGATCAGTTCCGGCCAGTTCAGGTTCACCTCGTCGTGTACGCGGTGGCCTGTCACGAATCGCACTGAATGGGCCAGGTCGCGGTGGGTGAGCGGTATGCCGGCATAGCTCGCCGCACCGAGCGCCGCCGTGATGCCGGGGACGACGACGCAGTCGACGCCGCGGGCGGCAAGCGTCTCGATCTCTTCCCCGCCGCGGCCGAAAATGAAGGGGTCGCCGCCTTTCAGGCGCACCACTGAGCGCCCGGCCAGGGCATGTTCCAGGAGCATTTCGTTGATCGCTTCCTGGCGCACCCCGGCAAACCGCCGCCGCTTTCCCACATAGACGCGCTCCGCGTCCCGGCGCGCATAGCCCAATATGCGTTCGTTGACGAGATTGTCGTAAAGCACCACGTCCGCCTGTTGCAGCAGGCGCAGACCGCGCACGGTGATCAACTCCGGGTCGCCGGGCCCCGCGCCCACGAGCGCAACGGAACCGGCGGAAGCGCCCGGCTGTTGCAGTTCCCGTTCAAACTGTTTGCCGGCTTCTTCGACTTCGCCCTTCAACACCAACTCGCCGGTGGTTCCGCCGATGACGCGATCCCAGAATTTCTGCCGGGACGTGACGGACCCGATCGTCCGCTTCACCGCCTCGCGCCTCGCTGCGGCGAATTCGGCGAGGTGACCCAGTGCCGGAGGCAGGCGCGCTTCCAGCCAACCGCGCACGATTCGCGCGAGCGTCGGCGAGCGGCCGCCGGTGGAAACCGCGACCAGCACCGGGTCGCGATCGATGATGCTTGGGAAGATGGCTGAACTGAGGTCCGCGGAGTCTACGGTGTTCACCAGGATGCCGGCCGCCCGGCAGTCTCTGAAGACCTCCGCGTCGACCGCCGCATCGCCCGTAGCGGCAATCACCAGGGCGTTGCCCGCCTGATCGCCGGAAACATAGGGACGGGACTCCAGGGCAATCTCGGCGGCGTCCGCCAGGCGCTCTACGGCCTCCGTGGATTCCGGGGCCACCACCTTTACTCGCGCACCTGCTTGCAACAGCAACTCGATCTTGCGTAGCGCCACGATGCCCGCGCCGACAACAAGGCACCGCCTGTCGCGCAAATCTACAAACAGTGGCAGGTAATCCACGATCGAATCCGTTCGGGGGGCGTAACCCGCATATTGCACCAAGCCGCTCATCGAGTTCACGTATGTTGTTTGTTTTCTCGGGACAACTTCGGAACATTGGCAAGTTGTTGCCGCTGCCACGCGCACGCGGCCTGGCGCGCGATTCAAACCGCTGGCAGGTCCAGCGAAGTCGCGCCGTTCATGTAGCCCCGCAGCACGTCGGGGACGGCGACCCTGCCCTCCCCGTCCTGATAGTTCTCCAGCACGGCAACCAGGGTGCGTCCGACGGCAAGCCCGGAACCGTTGAGGGTGTGCACATGTTCCGGCTTTCCGGAATCCGGGTTACGGTAGCGGGCCATCATGCGGCGTGCCTGGAAATCCAGGAAGTTGCTGCAGGAGGAAATTTCCCGGTAGCGCTGCTGGCCCGGCAGCCACACTTCCAGGTCGATGGTCTTGGCGGACGCGAAGCCGAGGTCGCCGCCGCACAGCACCACCGCGCGATAAGGCAGTTCCAGCTTCTGCAGGATGGCCTCGGCATGCCCGGTCAGTTCTTCCAGCGCCGCCCAGGAGGCCGCGGGGGCGGTGAGTTGAACCAGCTCCACCTTTTCGAACTGGTGCTGGCGGATCATGCCCCGGGTGTCCTTGCCGTAGGTTCCCGCTTCGCGGCGAAAACAGGGGGTATGGCAGACGTTCCTGATGGGCAGGACGTCGGCGTCGAGGATGGATTCGCGGTAGATGTTGGTGACGGGCACCTCCGCGGTGGGCACCAGGTAGGACTCGGCGATGTCCGCGATCCGGAACTGATCGTGGGCAAACTTCGGCAGCTGTCCGGTGCCGAGCAGCGCCGCCGCATTCAGGATGTACGGCACGTACACTTCGGTATAACCGTGCTCGCCCACATGGGTATCGAGCATGAACTGGGTCAGGGCCCGGTGCAGGCGCGCCACCTCTCCTCTCATGACCACGTAGCGCGAACCCGCAATCTTCGCCGCCGCTTCGAAATCGAGCGCCCCGCCGGCCCCCAGGTCCACGTGATCGACCGGTTCGAAATTGAAAGCCGGCGGTTCGCCCCAGGTTCGAATCTCGAGGTTGTTTGATTCGTCCTCACCCTCGGGGACAGATGGATCGGGCAAATTGGGGATATTCCGCAGAAACGCCCCGAGGCGATCCTGGGTTTCTCCGAGTTTCGTCCGCAAGTCCTGAAGGCGTTCGCCCAACCCGCCCACTTCTGCCACAAGGGGTGCGATGTCCTCCCCCCGGGCCTTGGCCTGGCCGATGGCCTTGGACTTGGTGTTGCGCTCGCGCTGCAGGCTTTCCGTTTCCTGCTGAACGGCCGCGCGTTCAGCCTCCAGGGTGCGGAAAGCATCGGTATCGAGCTCGAATCCTTTTGTCCTCAGCCGTGCGGCTACGGTCTTCAGATCCTGCCTGAGAAGTCGGGTGTCCAGCATGATTCGATTTCGTGTTTTTCGAGGCGCCTTATTCCACCGCCAGGCGGTAGCCGAGCCACACCGCAATCAGGCAGCCGGCAAGGCTCGATGCGACGTAGATGGCGGCCAGCGCGAATCGATCGGTGTGCAACAGCGTCAGCGCCTCGAGGGAAAAGGCCGAAAAGGTGGTGAATCCTCCCAGAATGCCGATCGCCAGGAAAGCCCTTCCCCAGTCCTGAAACCAGGGCAGATGGGCCCAGGCGCCCCAGGCCAGACCGATTCCCAGCGAACCGGCAATGTTGATTGCCAGCGTCGCGGCGGGAAAATCGCTGTCGGTGTGCAAGGCAACCGACAGCACGTAGCGGGAAACGGCGCCAATCGCGCCCCCCGCGGCAACCCAGGCCAGGTTAACCCACATCTCGCCCACCCGGAGCCAGGCCAGCCACCCATCGCCGGCGGTGGAAGGCGGCTCCACGGAAAACGATGCCATCGCTGATGGCTCTGACAGGCTGCAAGCTCATCGTGCTGACGCTGAATCGCGGTCGAGCGCCCGCAGGCGCTCGAGCCTGGCCCTTATCTTGGCTTCCAGCCCGCGGTCGGTCGGCTCGTAGTAGCGTCGGCCGGCCAGTTCCTCCGGGAAGTAGCACTCACCGGCGGCATAGGCGCCCTGCTCGTCATGGGCGTACCGGTATTTCTCGCCGTATCCCATGTCCTTCATCAGCCGGGTGGGCGCGTTGCGCAGGTGCATGGGCACGCTGTAGGAAGGCGTTTTCCGCACGTGCTCCATGGCGGCATTGAAGGCGCGGTAGGCGGCGTTGCTCTTGGGCACGCTCGCCAGGTAGAGAACCGCCTGGGCGATGGCAAGTTCGCCTTCCGGTGAGCCCAGGCGGTCATATGCGTCTGCTGCCGCCAGCGTCATTTGCAGCGCCCGCGGGTCGGCGTTGCCGATGTCTTCGCTGGCCATGCGCACCAGCCGCCGGGCGATATAGCGCGGGTCGCAGCCGCCATCCAGCATGCGGCAGCACCAGTAGAGCGCGGCATCGGTGGCACTGCCCCGCACCGCCTTGTGCAGCGCCGAGATCTGTTCGTAGAAGGCATCGCCGCCCTTGTCGAAGCGCCGCCAGCGGGTTCCGGCGGCCTGCTGCACGAGTTCTTCCCCGATGGCGCCGTCCGCCAGTTGCGCGACGGTTTCCAGCACGTTCAGCATGCGCCGCGCGTCGCCGTCCGCCAGTTCGATGAGCAGTGCCCTGGCGGAGTCCGTGATCGAGACATTCAGTGCCGTTTCCGCGCGGAGCAGAACCTTCTGCAATGCGTCCGGTTCGAGGGACTTGAGTACGTAGACCCGAGCGCGGGACAGCAGCGCGGCATTCACCTCGAAGGACGGGTTTTCCGTGGTCGCGCCGATGAAAGTGACGGTGCCCTTTTCCACGTGGGGCAGGAACGCATCCTGCTGGGCCTTGTTGAAGCGGTGCACTTCGTCGACGAACAGCACCGTGCGCTCGCCGAGCCGAAGAGCGGCCTCGGCGCTCTGCACGGCCTCGCGCACATCGCGAACACCTGCCAGAACGGCGCTCAGTGCCATCCAGTGCATACCGGCGCGCTCTGCGAGCAGCTTGGCCAGCGTGGTCTTGCCCGAACCGGGCGGCCCCCAGAGGATCATGGAGTGCAGGCGCCCCTCGTTGGCCAGGCGGCCCAGGGGAGCTTCGGGGCCGAGCAGGTGATCCTGTCCGACCACGTCCCCGATTCCGGTAGGACGCAGACGGTCGGCGAGCGGCCGGCTCTCGTCGTTGGCCGAATCAGTAAACATCGGTTCCGGGGGGTACGGTCAGTTCGAAGTCGGCGGATTGTATCACCGACGCATCCCGGAACCCGTGGAAGCGGATGATCGTGCTCTGGCCGAGGTGATCGTGAATTCTCATGCCCACCAGCCCGGCATTGCCGAACGCCAGCACGATCTCGTCGAACAGGGCGTCCTCGGCCCGGGGGCGCACGCGGAACCGCTCTTTGTCGAGCCGGCTGACGTCATAGTCATCGCCCAGCATCACCGTGCCGCGGGTGAGCAGCGCGAGCGGCGTGTCCTCGAGTACTTCCTCCAGGGGCCGTATCGTCACCTGCTCCAGGTCCGGGTCGTACAGAGCCAACTCGTCGTCCGCGGCAATGAGCACCTGGGCATAGGGTTCCGTCACTTCCCATCGGAACCTGGGCGGCAACAGCCGCACCCGGCCGGACGATTCCTCGATGAGTTGGCCGCCGGCGTCTTCGAGGCGCTGGGTGAAGTCCGCGGCGAGATGCTGCAGTTCGGTGAGGCGGATACCCAGGTCGCCGCGGGCATCCGCCCATACCTGCACGCAGGCGCAGCTAGCGGCGATCAGGAACCAGGACTTCACGGCTGCCGTTGCTGTTCATGCTGGAGACGACGCCCGCTTCCTCCATGGCTTCGATCAGGCGTGCCGCACGGTTGTAGCCGATGCGCAGCTTGCGCTGGACGGACGAGATCGACGGACGCCGGGATTCGATCACGAACTGCACCGCCTCGTCGTACAGGGGGTCGTCGTGCTCCGCGGAACCGGTATCGCTCTCTATCTGCAGGAAGGGTTCATCGCTGCCCCCGATCAGGACATCGTCGGCGTAATCGGGGGAACCTCGCTTTCTCCAGTCGGAGGCGACCCGGTTGACCTCCCCGTCGGAGACGAAGGCACCGTGCACGCGAACGGGCACGCTGGTGCCGGGGGGGAGGAACAGCATGTCACCGTAACCGAGCAGCTGCTCCGCGCCGCCCTGGTCGAGGACGGTGCGTGAATCGACCTTGGAGGAAACCTGGTAACTCATGCGCGCCGGAATGTTGGCCTTGATGAGCCCGGTTATCACGTCGACGGACGGGCGCTGGGTGGCCAGTACCAGGTGAATGCCGGCTGCCCGCGCCTTCTGGGCAATGCGGGCAATCAACTGTTCCACTTTCTTGCCGACGATCATCATCATGTCGGCGAACTCGTCGATGACGACCACGATGTAAGGCAGTGCGGTCAGGGTGGGGTGAGCTTCGTCTGCCGGGTCGCCATCGGTTTCCCACAACGGGTCGGGAATCGGTTCCTTGAGCTTTTCGGCCTCCTGAACCTTACGGTTGAAGCCGGCCAGGTTGCGCACACCGAGCGCCGCCATCAACCGGTAGCGCCGCTCCATCTCGGCCACGCACCAGTTGAGCGCGTGGGCGGCCTGTTTCATGTCCGTCACCACGGGCGTCAGCAGGTGGGGAATACCCTCGTAACTGGACAGTTCCAGCATTTTCGGGTCGACCAGAATCAGGCGCACCAGCTCCGGCGACGACTTGTAGAGAATGCTGAGCAGCATCGCATTGACCCCCACCGACTTGCCCGAACCGGTGGTGCCGGCGATCAGCAGGTGCGGCATGCGGGTGATGTCGGCGATGACCGGCGT
>JAPOON010000605.1 GCA_026713405.1 Gammaproteobacteria bacterium | reverse complement strand
TGCCGGACAGGCATCCTCAATGCGCTACGCAATCTGCGGTAGATGGTGTAAGCCCTTGGCCATGCGGTGGCGGCCGGTCGCTCACAGCAATGAGCAGCTTGACCCGACAGGAGGGGGCGATATGGACAATGGCTGTCGCAATATGACGCTTTCCTCCCATTGCCGGGCCCGGAACGCGAGGCAACACTGCCTTCCGCACGCGCTGAACCAGATGAGCCAAACCAACAGAATCCATGTCCATCGAGGCATCAAGTCGTCCAGGCACAGCCACCAGCCGGTTCGGCCCGTCAAGCGTTCCGGTCGAAAGCACTGCCCGGGAGTTCGGGCTGCCGCTGTTCGATCTCTCCGCTTTCGACCCGGAGTTCCTCCCGCGGGACCTGTTCGGCAAGCAGTTGACGCCGGAATCACGGGCGCTACCCCTGATGCAACGCGGCAAGACCCTTTTCGTGGCAATTTCCGATCCGTCGGGTCCGCAAGACATCGATGACCTGCGTTTTCGCACCGGCCTGAATGTCGAACCGGTGCTGGTCGAACCGGGCAAACTCGCTGCCCTGATCGGCCAACTGACGGAACCCGCCAGGAACGAGGGGCTCGGCGACATTGATGGCGAGGGCCTGGAAGAATTCGACATGGCCGCCTTCGACCCCGACGAGGAGGAGCAGGAGGCCGAGGCGGCAAGCCCCGCCGACGACACGCCCGTTGTCCGCTTCGTCAACAAGATGCTGCTCGATGCCATAAAGCAGGGTGTATCCGACATCCACTTCGAACCGTACGCGTCAAGCTACCGGGTGCGGTTCCGCACCGACGGCATCCTGCACGAAGCCTCGGCGCCACCGGCTCACCTGGGCAAGCGCCTGGCCGCCAGGCTCAAGGTGATGTCGGCGCTCGACATCTCCGAGCGCCGGGTACCCCAGGACGGCCGCATCAAGTTGAAACTCTCCAGAACCCGCGCCATCGACTTCCGCGTGAATACGCTGCCGACGCTTTGGGGCGAGAAGGTGGTGCTGCGCGTGCTGGACCCCGACAGCACCCGGATGGGCATCGACAGCCTCGGTTTCGAAGCGGCTCAGAAGGCCCTCCTGCTGGAGGCGCTGCAACGCCCCCAGGGGATGATCCTGGTCACCGGGCCCACCGGCAGCGGCAAGACGGTGACGCTCTACTCCGGTCTCAACCTGCTCAACACGCCCGAGCGAAACATCGCGACGGCGGAAGACCCGGTGGAGATCAACCTGGACGGCATCAATCAGGTCAACGTCAATCCGAAGGTGGGGCTCGACTTCGCCGCGGCGCTGCGCGCCTTCCTGCGCCAGGACCCGGACGTGGTGATGGTCGGCGAGATCCGCGATGTCGAAACGGCGGAAATCGCCGTCAAGGCGGCGCAGACGGGCCACCTCGTGCTTTCCACCCTGCATACCAACTCCGCCGCCGCAACGCTCACGCGGCTGCGCAACATGGGAATTCCGGCATTCAACCTGGCGACATCGGTAGACCTGATCGTCGCGCCGCGCCCCGCCCCCCGGGTGTGTACCCCCCCCCCGGGGGGGGGCCCCCCGCCCCCCGCGGCGCGGCCGGGCGGGAGGG
>JAPOON010000604.1 GCA_026713405.1 Gammaproteobacteria bacterium | reverse complement strand
GCGGGCAATGAACGAGACGGTATCGCCCTTGCCAAAGCTTGCCTTGGCGATGGCGCGAAGGCGGCGCGTCTCGTCGTTCTCCGGCTGGCACGATGCAGGCGTGGCGCCCAGCCGTCGGGCGATGGCCTTCCAGTCGGGGCCGTGGCCGGCCTCGGGGCCAGCCAGCGCGTGCGCGATCTCGTGAAGGATCGTGTCGGTGACCTGTGCCGGCGGGTCGTTCACCGCGTGTAGCCGGCTGAGCAGAATGAGCTTTCGCCGGGCGCGGCATTCGCCCAGTTTCGTGCGCGCGCCGTTGAAACGCAGGGTCCAGTCCCCCAGCCCGTGGGTGTCCATGAGTTCGCGCGTCTGCGCGGCCACGGCCCGCAGCCGCCTGGCGCGCCCCGCACGGCTCTTCTCCGTGGACTCGCACAGGTGGTCCAGACCGGCGTAGGGCACCGCCCAGGCCCCGTCGGCGCAACGCACGCGGGCGCGCCTGGGGTTGAGTTTCTCGATGACGCCGCTCGCCCTGCGCGCCGGACCCGTGAAAAGTCCCACCCGGTCGCCGACCTCGAAGCAGACCTGTGCGTCTTCCAGCCGGACCGACGGCGCCCGATCCGACGCCGGATCCCTGGCGAACAGCGTCAACCACTCGATGTCGGACTCTTTACGCATGGTCTGCGATCACCGATACCCCCGATCAGGCGGTCGAGTCCAGCGACTCACCGTTCTTCGGTTCGATTCGCAGCTCGGCAGTGTAGTACGCCCTCGGCTCGCCTTCGCCGTTTTCGTCCCGGTAGTAGACGATCGATTGTCGGCGGGCCATTTTGTCCCGCTGCGCCACCGCCTGCAACAAGGTTTTCATGGCATCCTGAACCTGAGCCAGTTCGTTGTCCCGAATCGCCTTCGCACGTTCGACGGCGTTCTCCAACGCCTTGACGCGCTTGCGTTGAGTGACCTTGCGTTGCGACCAGCCCATTTCCTGGAGCGACTGTTCCAGCACCTGCTGGTACTGATCAAGCCAGTTTTCCTGAAGGAGTGCGGTGGCGCCTTGTCGGAACGCCTCGATTCTCGCGTCGAGCACCTCGCTCCTTCGGGCCAGGTCGGCCGAATGCTCCAGCACGGCCAACCTGAGCCGCAGGTCCTCGGCATGGATCCCCGCCACGCTCGACAGCGCAAACAGATGCTGTTCGATGGGCACAATGCGCATTTTCAATTCCGCCGACGCGCCGACCGTTCCCATGTCCTTGCCGGGCGGCGGCTCGTCGATCGCCAGGTCATGCCTGTACCTCGCCACGCTCAGATCCCTCTCGACCAGCGCCAGACGGATTTTCATGTCCTGGGTGAATCGGTGGCTCAATTCCCATTCCGCGGCAATGTCCTGAAGCCGGGCCAGCGCGCTCAGCACCCGCGCGTAGTCCTCGTTGACTTCGCGCTTCATTAGAAAGTGAATCGCCTCGTTCAGGCTGTCCAGCGACGTCTGAAGACGGTCGAACCTGGCCGACATCATTGTCGAGGCCACCGTCATGAAGATCGCAAGCGGCGCGATCACCGGCAGAATCGCG
>JAPOON010000603.1 GCA_026713405.1 Gammaproteobacteria bacterium | reverse complement strand
TGCGCGGCCGTGGTGGCGGGCCGGTTGAAGGGAAGACTCGACGAATCCGTGAAAGTCTCGTTGCCGGGAGGCAAGGTGCGCATTGCCTGGAAGGGTCCGGGCGCACCCGTTAGAATGACTGGACCCGCCGAGACGGTATACGAGGGCCACCTCGAGACCTGAATGGGAACAGGTTCCAACATCGACGATCAACAGGTCATCGAGCACCTCCGAGCGAATCCGGACTTCTTCCAGACGTACTCCAGCGAACTTTCCGATCTCAAGGTGGGGCACGCCTCGGGGGCGGCCGTGTCGCTCATCGAACGCCAGGTCGAAGTGCTGCGGGAACGCATCTTCCGCATGCGCCGGCGCATGAACCAGTTGCTGCACACGGCGCGCAACAACGACGAGCTGTTTGCCAAGGTTCGCTCCCTGACCCTCGCACTGATGGATGTCTCGACCTGGCAGGACCTGAACGAGGTACTTGCCACCAACATGCTCGTCGAATTCGACGCGGACTACGTCTGCTGCCACGTCCAGGGCAACGACATCAACTTCGATCACATCCGCTCCTATGAGACCGAGGCCCCCTTCGAGCCGTTCGTGAACGGCCCGCTGCCGGTGTGCGCGACGCTGCGGGCCGCCGAACTGCAAGCCCTGTTCCCCGTCCAGAGCCACGACAGCGACGGCAGCGCCGTGCTGCTGCCACTCACCCTGACGCGCGGCGATGGCTGCCTGGCCGTCGGCAGCCGCGAAACTTACCGTTTCACGCGCGAACTCGACACCTTCTTCGTCAGCCACATCGGCGACATGCTCGGCCGCATCATCGACCATCTGGAGACCCCGCCGCCGGGGAGCGCGAGGGGGTACCCCTCGCAAGACGAGTAACCGGCCGGATGGACCAGCGGATTTCAGACTTCCTCGACTACCTCAAATTCGAGAGACGCTATTCCGCGAACACGATCTCGGCCTACCGGCGCGATCTGGAACGGCTGGCGCGAGAAGCAGGCGTTCAGTGGACGGACATCAGGCCGCATGACGTTTCCGCGTTCACGGCGCGCCTGCACGCCCGGGGCCTGAGCCCGCGGTCTCTGCAGCGTGTACTGTCGAGCGTGCGAAGCTTTTTCAACTACCTGCAAAAGCAGGGCGTCGTCGAAGCGAACCCGGCCGGCAATGCGCGGGCGCCGAAGTCCAGGAACAAGCTGCCGCGTACGCTCGATGCCGACAAGACGGCACGGCTATTCGATTTCGAGGCAAAGACGGCGCGGGACAAGCGCGACCTCGCGATGCTGGAACTCTTCTACGGCAGTGGCGTGCGCCTGGCCGAACTGGTCGGCATCGACCTTCGTGACCTCGACCTGCAGGGCGGCTTCGTCACCGTTACGGGGAAAGGCAACAAGGTACGGCAGGTGCCCCTGGGGGCGCCCTGCATCGCCGCCATAGAGAACTGGCTGGCCGCGCGCGGCCCGCTCGATTCGTCCTCGCCGCTGTTCACGGGCCGCGGTACGGCAAGAATCGGGCGCCGCACGGTCCAGCAACGCCTCAAGCGCCTTGGCGGCACGCAACTGGGCAGCAACCTGGTGCATCCGCACATGCTGCGTCACAGTTTCGCGAGTCATATGCTCGAGTCGTCCGGAGACCTGCGCGCCGTGCAGGAGCTGCTCGGGCACGCGGACATCTCCACCACCCAGATCTATACGCACCTGGATTTCCAGCACCTGGCCAAGGTTTACGATGCCGCCCACCCCCGGGCAGCCAAACGCGAAGCCGGGGACTAGACTTTCCCTTTCCCATGCCCCGTATCCGAGTCATCACCTTCGATCTCGACAATACCCTCTGGGATGTGGTTCCGGTCATCTCGGGTGCGGAGCGGCGGATGTTGCAGTGGCTCGAAGAAGCCGTGCCCGAGGTTTTGTCGCTTTATTCCGACGGCGGCGCGGTCGCCGACATCCGCGATGACCTGATCGAGGAACAACCGGCGATCGTTCACGACGTTTCGAGTCTCCGGGAAGAGTTGACCTTTCGCTGTATTCGTCGTGTGGGAAAGGACACGCAGTCGGCGCGCAAGTTGGCGCGAGGCGCCTTCAATGTCTTCCTGGAGGCGCGCCACGAGATAGAGTTCTTCGACGGGGCGCTGGATACCCTGGACCGCCTGTCGCGCAACTACACCCTGGGATCGCTCACCAACGGCAATGCAGACCCGAAACGCCTGCAACTCGATCGCTTCTTCTCGTTCAGCTTTTCCGCCGCGACGGTGGGAACCGGCAAGCCGGCTCCCGACATGTTCGAAAGGGTGCTCAGCCACGCCGACGTTCGCGCAGACGAAGCGGTTCATGTCGGCGACCATCCGATAGACGACATACAGGGCGCTGCCAACGTCGGCATGCACACGGTGTGGGCGAACGGGCCGAAGCAGCGCGCGTTGCGCGGGGCGGAAACAGCGGTGGAGGCTACGGTGGAGATCGAGCGGCTCGAAGACCTGGACGCCGCAATCCGGCATATCGAAAGTTTGTAACGGCCTGACGTCGGGCCGATCAGCTATCGATGTCGGGAGCGCGCTCCCGGATAACCGCCTTGACTGCATCGATGTCGGCCGGCAACACCGTCCGTCGCGAGGGCTTGTCTTTCAGCGCTTCCAGCGAGGGATGCCGCGCCACCGGTTTGCCGACCGCTTCGTTCACGGCCTCGGGGAATTTCGCGGCGTGTGCGGTTGCCAGGCAGGCCACGGTGCCGGGCACGTAGATGCGCCGGGCAGCGGCGAGACCCACTGCCGTGTGTGGGTCTGCCACGTATCCAGTCTCCTGATAGATCTCCCTGATGGCGGCCATGGTGTTCGACGTATCGACGGCCGTAGCGAGAAAGACATCGTTCCCCGGAGGCGCAAGGCGGGCTTCCCCGGTGCGGTCGAATGCATCCATGAAGGCGTGCAGGGCGGCGGGGTCTTCGCCGAGGTGGTAGTAAAGAAACCGTTCGAGATTGCTGGCCACCTGGATGTCCATGGACGGCGAGATGGTGAAATGCACCTGCCCCCTGCGATAAAGCCCCGTGCGGAAAAACACCGACAGGATGTCGTTTTCGTTGGTGGCCAGGATCAGCCGGTGAATGGGGAACCCCATTCGCCTGGCGAGATAGCCAGCGAAGATGTTGCCGAAATTGCCGGTGGGCACGCAGAACGAAACAGGCGCGGGTAGCTGCAGGCTGGCATAGGCGTAATAGACGATCTGCGCCAGCACCCGGGCCCAGTTCACCGAGTTGATGGAACCGAGCGCGTACCTGGCCTTGAAGTCGAGGTCGCCGAAGGTGCTTTTCATGAGCTGCTGGCAATCATCGAAACTGCCTTCGACGGCGATGCAATGCACGTTTTCGTCGGTGACCGTGGTCATCTGCAGTTCCTGCAGCGGACTGATGCGCCCGTGCGGATACATGACGAAGATGTCCATTGCGGGCCTGCCGCGCACGCCGGCGATGGCTGCGCTGCCGGTATCGCCGCTCGTTGCGCCCAGGATGTTCAGCCGCTGCCCGCGCTTTTTCAGGATGTAGTCGAAGAGCTGGCCGAGCAATTGCAGGGCGACGTCCTTGAACGCCAGGGTGGGCCCATGGAACAGTTCCAGCACGGGATTTTCGCCGGCCTGTTCCAGGCGCACGACCCCCGGGTAGCTGAAGTTGCGGTATGCGGCATCGACCAGGTCATCGAGGTCGGATGTCGGGATGTCGTCGATGAACCGGGGCAGGATGCGCTTGGCCAACCCGACGAAATCCAGCGCAGCCAGGCCGTCGAGATCCCCGGAGAGATCGGGGATATGCGCCGGTACCAGCAGGCCGCCGTCGGGCGCGAGGCCGGTCAGTACCGCGTCCTGAAACCTCAGGGCGTCGGTTGCTCCTCTGGTACTGACATACTGCATGGCGCGGTCCGGTTCCGGCGACCGGCTATGTTAACCCGCATATTGCACCAAGCCGCTAATCGAGTTCACGGGTTTTTTTTGTTTTGTCTGGACAACTTCGGAATATCTGGAAGATGTTGCGGGTACAAACTGCGCTGGCCGCGCCCTCGCCGGTCTTTTTGCCGTTTGCGCGCACATGCTCGCTCCACCATAGGCGGGGCTATGCTTCCGCTCGCGAGCACGCGCAAACGTCAAAAATCCTCGGCGATCATCGCGGCCCTTGGTGCAATATGCGGGCTGGCTGGCGCCGTATCAGCCGGCAGCGCGTGGGCTGAGGTGCCGGAAGCCGCGTCCGTCGAAGCCGTCGAGTTGCTGACCGACTCCGAGCTGGAGACGCTGGTCGCGCCGGTGGCACTGTATCCGGACGATCTGCTGGCCATCGTGCTGCCCGCGTCGACTTTTCCCCTGCAGGTGGTTCTGGCCGCCCGTTTTCTGGAAGCGCGCGAAGCCGACCCCGACCTTGAGCCCG
>JAPOON010000602.1 GCA_026713405.1 Gammaproteobacteria bacterium | reverse complement strand
CTCGGATCGGCCCTGGACGGCGCGCACGCCGATGGCCCGGATTTCATCCGCCATCTGAAGCCGCTCCTCATGGATCGGAATCCGCTTGACCGCGAGCGGCTCTACGATGACCTGTGCCACCGCAACCGGGCCGTGGCCTGGCGCGTCATCGGCGCTGCGGACATCGCGCTGTGGGATCTTGCCGGGAAGGCCGCGGGCCTCCCCGTGCACCAGCTCATCGGCACGTATCGGCACAGCGTGCCGGCGTATGCGTCGTCGGCGGTGCTGGCCTCGAAAGAGGCCTATGCCGAGGAAGCCGTCAAGATCAAGGAGGCCGGATGGGCGGCCTACAAGATCCACCCGCCGACCCGGTGGGCGGAGGACATCGAGGTGTGCCGCGCCGTGCGCCAGGCGGTCGGCGACGACTATCGCGTCATGCTGGATTCGACCTGGAGCTATTCCTTCCAGCATGCGATCCGCGTGGGTCGTGCGATCGAGGAGCTCGGGTTCTACTGGTATGAGGACCCGCTCGCCGATGATGACATCTACAACTGCGTCAAGCTGCGCGAGCAGCTCGACATCCCGCTCATGGCGACCGAATACTCGCCGGGTGGATTCACCGCTTACGTCCCGTGGATCATGATGCGGGCCACCGACTACCTGCGTGGCGACGTCGCCGTCAAGGGCGGCATTACCGGCATCTTGAAGACCGCGCATCTCGCAGAGGCGTTTGGGATGAACTACGAGGTTCATCACGGCGGCAACTCGCACAACAACTGGGCCAACCTGCACGTGATCGCCGCGATTCCCAACACGGAATTCTTCGAGGTGCTGCTCCCGGCCGATGCGCAGAAGTACGGCCTTGTTGAGGACCTGAGCCCGGATCGTGACGGCCTCGTCTATCCCCCGGACCGGCCCGGAATCGGCGCCGAGATCGATTTCGACCTGATCGAACGCCAGACAACTGCCGTGCTGGGCTGAGCCTCCGACGGGCCGCCGGGGCATCGCCATGGAAGGGTTCATCCACACCGGCCTGCCCGGCCGGGTCGTCTACGGCCCCGGCACCATCGGTTCGCTGGGCGACGAGATCGGCCGGATCGGCGCCACCCGGGCCCTGATCTGCAGCACGCCGGGCAGGCGCGGCGCGGCGGAGGCCCTGGCCGCGCAATTTCCCGGCCGGATCCGTGCTGTCTGCGCCGAGGCCCGCACCCACGTTCCCGCTGACGTCGTTGCGGTAGGGCGGGCGGCCGCCCAGCAAGCCGAAGCGGACAGCCTAGTCGCGTATGGCGGCGGATCCGCCATCGGGCTCGCGAAGATGATTGCCCGCACGGCGGAGGTCCCCATCGTCGCCGTCCCGACCACGTTCTCGGGATCCGAGTCGACCGACATGGAGGGCATGCTGGAAGACGGCGTCAAACGGCTCCATCAGTCGGAGCGCATGCTGCCGACGACCATCATCTACGATCCGGAGCTCGTGCGGGCCCTGCCGCCGGCGGTGGCCATTGCCAGCGGCTTCAACGCGATCGCGCATGCCGTCGAGGCGTTCTACAGCCCCGGTGCCAACCCCTTTGCCTCGCTTCTGGCGGAGGAGGGACTGCGCACGATGGCCCAAGCGCTCGAACGGCTGGCGGCCGAGCCCCGCGACCTAGACGGATGGGGGCTCGGGCTGCGCGCTGCCTGGCTGTGCGGCCAGCCGATCGTTTCCGCCGGCATTGCCCTCCATCACAAGGCGGCCCACGTGGTCGGTGGGAGCTGGGGGCTGCCACACGCCGAGACGCACACGGCACTCCTGCCCCATTCGATTGCGTACAACGTGGCCGCTGCGCCGGCTGCGATGGTCCGCATCGGTCGGGCGCTTGGCGCTGCCGGCCCGGATGCAGCTAGTGCCATGTACGACCTCATGCGCCGGGTCGAGGCGCCTCTGGCACTGCGGGATCTCGGCTTCCCAGAAGCGGGCATCGAGGAGGCGGTCGCCATGATCCTGGCTGCCCCGTGCGCGAACCCGCGCCCGCTCTCCGCGGCGCCCCTCCGGGTCATGCTGACCAACGCCTGGCGCGGCGCGGCTCCCGCGTGAACGTGGGCGGGGTGCCGCCCCGCGGCGGTGCGTCAGGCAACCGGCCGCTGCTGATCGAAGACGATCTCGATCTTCACGCCATCGGGGTCCCTTACGAACAGCTGCCGGAAGCGTCCGTCCGGAGTTTCGCGCTCGTCGAAGGTGATGTTTCTGGCCGTCAGCTCGGCTTTGGCGGTTTCCGGGGAGCCCGCGCCGGCGATTGCGAAATGGTCGACGGCGCCCTCGGGGTCGGCCACCGCCCGCCCGGCTACGAGGTGCACCACGGCGTGCCCGGCCAGCGCCAACCACGCTCCGTCGAAACTGAACGGGGGGCGCCAGTCGGCGATTTCCAATCCAAGGACCTCACGATAGAACGCCAGCGACGCGTCGAGATCGCCGGTGCGAACCGTCACGTGGTCGAGAGTGCGTAGTTGGACCGCCATTCCGGCCTCCCCATCCTAAGTCGGCGTCGGGCAAGCATAGTGCACCCGGCGTCCGGCAGTGGCAGCAAACGGAGTGCTGGGCTATACGGGTCCAAGTCGTTTCCGGCCGTTCCCACTCGAGTGTGTTCTATGCGCATCATCGCCGCCTTGCTGCTGCTCGCCCCGACCCCGGCTCTGGCTGCCGAGGCGAGCGGCGGAATGAATCTTGGTCTTACGTCAGCTCCGATCGGGCTGTGTGCGCTGGTGGTTTTCGTCGTCGCCTACCTCGTGGTGATGACGGAGGAGTTCACCCACATCCGGAAATCCAAGCCGGTGCTGATCGGCGGTGCCGCGATCTGGGTGCTGCTGGCGGTTGCGGCCGGGGAGGTCGGGGCCGAGCAGCACGCATTGCAGGATGCCTTCCGGCATACCTTCCTGGAATTCGCCGAGCTCTTTTTCTTCCTCCTCGTGGCGATCACGTACATCAATGCGATGACCGAGCGGAACGTCTTCGAGTGGCTCCGTGCGTGGCTGGTGTCGCGCGGCTTCGGCCTCCGGAAGGTGTTCTGGATCACCGGCATCATCGCGTTCTTTCTGTCCCCCATTGCGGACAACCTCACCACCGCCCTCGTGATGTGTGCCGTGGTGATGGCCGTCGGCAAGGGCCAGCCGCGGTTCGTCGCCGTCGCGGCCACCAACATCGTGGTTGCCGCCAATGCCGGCGGCGCGTTCAGTCCGTTTGGCGACATCACGACGCTGATGGTGTGGCAGAAAGGCGTGCTGTCGTTCGGGGACTTCTTCGCGATCTTCGTGCCGTCCGCCGTGAGCTTCGTCATCCCGGCGTCGGTCATGCACTTCGCCGTGCCAAATCGGCAGCCCACGGTCGCTTCGGACACGGTGCAGCTCCGCACGGGTGCCCTGATGGTCGTTGCCCTGTTCCTCGCGACCATCGGCTTCACGGTGTCGTCCCACCAGCTGTTCCACGTGCCGCCGGCCTTCGGCATGCTGGCGGGCTTCGGGGTGCTCTGCTGGTTCAGCCTGCTCCTGCGGCGCCAGGATGTCCGCCAAGAGCGCAACGACGACGACATTTTCGACATCTTCCAGACGGTGGGCCGCGGCGAGTGGGATACGCTCTTCTTCTTCTACGGGGTGCTCATGTGCGTGGGCGGCCTGGCCAATTTCGGCTATCTCGCCCTGTCCACCGAAGTGGTCTATGGCGGGCTCGGCAACACGTGGGCAAACTCGCTGGTCGGGGTCCTGTCCGCCATCGTCGACAACATCCCGGTGATGTTCGCGGTGCTCACCGCTTTCCCCTCCATGGACGAGGGGCAGTGGCTGCTCGTGACGTACGCCGCGGGGGTCGGCGGCAGCATGATCTCGATCGGCTCGGCAGCGGGCGTGGCCCTGATGGGGCAGGCGCGCGGCGTCTACACCTTCTTCTCGCACCTGCGCTGGACGCCCGTGATCGCGGTGGGCTACGCGGTCGGCATCTGGGTGCACTTGCTGTGGAACGAAGCGCTGTTTGACAACGTTCCGATCGTATTGCCGTAGTCTGCCGGGTGCAGGGCTGGCGCTGCGTTTAATCCACGGGAGACCATTGACATGGAGGCATACAGCCTGAGCCCGTTCCTTGTCTTCGTCCTGGCGGTCGTGGCCGTGATGGCGGTCGTGGTCCTGTCCGGGGTGAAGCAGGTGCCGCAAGCCGAGCAGTGGACGGTTGAACGTTTCGGCCGCTACGTGCGCACCTTGCCGCCGGGCTTGCGCCTGATCGTGCCGATCATCGATCGCGTCGGCCAACGGCTATCGATGCGTGAAACCGTCCTCGACATCCCGTCGCAGGACGTGATTTCCCAGGACAACGCCACCATCACCGCGGACGGCGTGGCGTTCTTTCAGGTGGTCGACTCGCCCCGTGCCGCCTACGAGGTGCAGAACCTCAAGGGCGCCATGATCAACCTCGCCATGACCAACATCCGGAGCGTCCTGGGTGCGATGTCCCTGGACGACATCCTG
>JAPOON010000601.1 GCA_026713405.1 Gammaproteobacteria bacterium | reverse complement strand
TTGCGTCCAGGGCCTGGATCAACGGAACGGCCGCCTGGGCAGACCAGGTCAACAAGGTGGTGGCGAGTCTTACCCAGCGCTTCGCCCGCCCGCCCGAACTCGAGGCGTTGGCGACCCGCATTCCCGGCGAGAGCGAGGCCGTGAAGGCAGCAATGCGCGGTCTCGGCGAAACGTTGGGCAGCCTTGAATTCACCGAGCGCCAGAACGGGCAACTTACCTGCCGGTTCCGGCTGGGCGGGGTTGGCGATGCCATTGCCGATGCCGCCGGCGAGGCGGGTGTACAGGTAACTGCACTGGGCCGGTCGGTGGCCCGGGTGCATGAGATGCTCGGCCAGGTTGTCGACGGTGATCTGGCCTGGCCGCGCGCCGTGGAGGCGGATGACTGGTTGCCCGCCGTCGGTCAGCTGGAAGGGCGCGGAACGGCCGTGGAAGCGCTGCTGGACGACTACGCGGGGGCCCGTTCGGGTGCGGACGACGGGGTACGGTCTGCCCGCTGGGTCAATCGCACCGATCAGGACACCGAACTGATCAGCGCGCCCATCGAGCCGGGACGGCTGCTGGAGGATTGCCTCTGGTCACGGTGCTTCGCCGCGGTGACGACCTCCGCCACCCTCACCGCCGTCGGGCGTTTCGACCGCTTCCTCGAACGTTCCGGCATCGGCGACATCGAAGGGATGAGGATTCCGAGCCCGTTCGATTTTCCGAACATCGCCGTTCTGTGCGTGCCGTCGATGCGCACAGATCCCCCGGCCAGGGAGGCGCACACCGCGGAGATTGCGGCGTTGCTGCCGGCACTGCTGGCCAGGGAACAGAGCGCCCTGGTGCTGTTCACTTCCTGGCGGCAGCTCAACGACGTCAAGGCCGCGCTGCCGGCCAGGCTCGCCGATGCGCTGCAGATCCAGGGCGAGCAGTCCAAGCAGAGGATGCTGGAGCGTCATCGAACGCGCATCGACGACGGCAAGCCGAGCTACCTGCTGGGTCTCGCGAGCTTTGCCGAGGGCGTCGATCTGCCGGACGACTACTGCCGCCACGTGGTGCTCGCCAAGCTGCCTTTCGCCGTACCCGACGATCCTGTCGACGAGGCCCTTACGGAGTGGTTGGAGGAGCAGGGGCGCAACGCTTTCCTGGAGGTCTCGGTCCCCGATGCCGCGATGCGGCTGGTGCAGGCGTGCGGGCGCCTCATTCGCCACGAAGGCGACCACGGCCGCATCACCATTCTGGACAGGCGGCTGGTCACCCGCGGTTACGGACGCGCCCTGCTCGAGTCCCTGCCCCCCTATCGGCTGGAGCTTCCCTGACGGCCCTTTGCGGGGCGCAGTCGCGATGGGTTTGCAACAGTGTCCTTGATCGACCTGCGCGCACGCCTTGCGCCGGAAGTGGACGCGCACCGGTTCGAGCAGTTGCGCGAGGCGTTGCCGGCGGACGCACCGGAAGACTGGCGCGCCGTGGCGGCGGTGGCGGCACTGGCCCTGGGCTCCCGGCGCGTGATCGGCATCTGCGGCGGCCAGGGGTCCGGAAAATCCACCCTGGCTGCCCTGATGGCCGAGGCGATGGAACTGGAGGGACGCAAGACGGTCGCCTGTTCCCTGGATGACTTCTACCTCACCCGCGCTGCCCGGGCGCACCTTGCAGACACCGTGCATCCACTGCTGGCCACCCGCGGCGTACCCGGTACCCACGACATCGATCTGGCACGCGCCACCATTGCAAACCTGGCGGCCGGGGCCCCGACCCGGGTTCCACGCTTCGACAAGGGCCGCGACGACCGGGCGCCGGAGGAGTCCTGGGAGACCGTGCGGGACGCCCGGGCGGTGGTGTTCGAGGGCTGGTGCCTGGGCGTCACGCCGCAGCCCGAATCCCAGCTGCGGACGCCTGTTAACGTGTTGGAAGCCGAAGAGGACCCGGGCGCGGCGTG
>JAPOON010000600.1 GCA_026713405.1 Gammaproteobacteria bacterium | reverse complement strand
TCGGGAAACTGTTTCCCCGCGCGCAGCACGGTGGCCTCGACCCTGTGCCGCTGCAGTGCATTGAGTTGATCGGGCCAATAGAACACCGGCTCCACCACGAAACAGTTGGTGTCGGCGTAGGTGAGCAGGGTCCCGTGCAGGATGTCGTGCCGCTCCATGTGGCGACGGTTCTCCTCGAACAGCCTCTCCAACGCCTCGTAGGCGGCCACGGCCTTGGAATGGGGAAACAGCCCGTGCACCGGCAGCCACCGTTCGCCGGCCGGGCCGATCATCGAATTCAGGGGGCCGAACGGGTTCGCCCGGGTGATCTTGGGGATGCTGTTCTCGATTTCGCGGCCGCCTTCGGCGGTGCAGACCGCGCGGATGCGGGCAGCGGATTCGTCCGCCGCCGCCTGGGTCGCCTCCTCCACCATGAAGTGCACGGAAAAATCCACGTCCTTCATGAATCCCCGGCCGTGAACCGCCACCTTTACGCCCTCACGCAATCCCTTGAGCACGCCGCCCTGACCGGAGACGACGTTGCCGAGCGCCTTTGCATCGGCCAGCAGCGATTCGCGCCTCATGCGCCGAGCCCGCATCACGGGGTCGAAGGCGGAAAAGGCATCCGCGAGCCGCGGCCTGGACACCTCCGACATGGCACGCATGAGCGGCGCGTGGGCCGAGAAGTCGAAACTGGCCGATGCCCGGCCCGCACCCACGGGCAGCAGCTTCAGGGTCGCCTCGGTCTTGATGCCCAACGCCCCCACATCGCAGGTGAAAAGCCCCGTCAGATCAGGCCCGTAGTGGCGAAAGAAGGGGTTGGAACGGGACTGTGCCCCGGCGCCGGTACGCAATCGCTCGCCGTTGGCCAGAACGACCTCGAATCCGATGACCGAGTCGGCGGCCGTACCATGGCGGGCACTGCCCCAGAACAGGCTGTTCTGCGACAGGCCGCCGCCGACCGTCGCCTGGCGGCCGGAGAGCGTGCCCCAGTACGGCGTGCGCAATCCCAGTGGGGCCAGGGCTTCGTTCAGCCTGCGCCAGGTGCAGCCTGCCTGCACGGTGACGAACATGTCCTCGGCGTTGACCTCGACGACGTCGTCCATCCGCGCCATGTCGAGGCACAAGGTTCGCCCGCCGGGGCAGACATAGCCGCTGCTGTATGACATCCCGCCGCCCCGGGGCGCGATGACGAGGTCCCGTTCCCGGGCAAAGTCCACGATCTTGACGACATCGTCTGTGCAAGCCGGACGCACCACCGCCAGAACCGTGTGCGCGTCGCCGGAGATGTCCTGCCCGTACAACTCGCGGGTTTGCGCATCGAGTACCACGGACTCGGCATCAAGGCATTCCCTGAGCCCCGCAGCCAGGGACTCGTCGACGCTGGTTGATGATTGCAAGCACGCCTCCCGGCAACACGCCACCCGTCCCGACCTGTTCATGATCAGGTCGGGCTCACGCTTTTCCCGATCGTCAGCGCCGGCCGGACAACCGGTTTCCGATGTCTCCGCGGCAGGGTCAAACGGTCGCGCAAGGACCACGCACAGGTGCCCGGATTCGCCCGACCGCGCCGGCTGCCGGCCAGTATACCCACTCAGTTGCTATTGACATATCAATATGGTTTTATCGAGCGTAACAGGCTGTCCCGGTGCGTCGATGCCCGTCATGCAAACCTCCGACCTGACGCCGCGCCAGTACTGGGCCGAGGTCAAGTCCAATCCGAATCGTGCCCGGTTCGGCTTCGGCGAAAAGG
>JAPOON010000599.1 GCA_026713405.1 Gammaproteobacteria bacterium | reverse complement strand
GCGATATCCTGGTGGGCAAGGTCACGCCGAAGGGCGAGACCCAGCTCACGCCGGAGGAAAAGCTGCTGCGCGCGATCTTCGGCGAAAAGGCGTCGGATGTTAAGGACACCTCACTGCGGGTTCCGACCAGCGTCAAGGGCACGGTCATCGATGTACGGGTATTCACCCGCGACGGTGTCGAAAAGGATCAGCGCGCCCGGGACATAGAGCAGGACGAGCTTGCGGAAATCAGGAAGGACCTGGATGACGAATACCGCATCGTGGAAACCGCCACGTTCGAGCGCCTCCGGGCGGCGCTGACCGGCAACAACGTGGCAAGCGGCCCGGGCGGAGTCCGGAACCAGGTCGTCGATGCCGATTACCTGAAAGGGCTGGAGCGGGACGACTGGTTCAGGATCCGCATGTCGGACGATGCGCTCAACGCCCAGCTCGAGCGGGCGGAGGAGCAACTCAACGAACGCCGGGAAGCGCTGGACGCCAGCTATGCCGACAAGCGCTCGAAGCTCGAGAGCGGCGATGACCTGGCGCCCGGCGTGCTCAAGATCGTCAAGGTCTACCTGGCCATCAAGCGCCGCATTCAGCCGGGCGACAAGATGGCGGGCCGGCACGGCAACAAGGGAGTGATCTCCGTGATCATGCCGGTCGAGGACATGCCGTTCGACGAAGACGGCGAGCCGGTGGACATTGTGCTGAACCCGCTGGGCGTGCCGTCGCGCATGAACGTGGGGCAGGTCCTCGAAGCGCACCTGGGCTGGGCGGCCAAGGGAATCGGCACCCAGATCAATGCGTTGCTGGAAGCGCAGAGCAAGAACGCCGAGCTTCGGGAATACCTGCACGAGGTGTACAACACCATTGGTGAACGTCAGGAAAACCTCAAGTCCCTGAATGAAGGGGATCTCAGGGAACTGGCGGAAAACCTGCGCGACGGGATGCCGATTGCCACCCCGGTATTCGATGGCGCGACCGAAGCCGAGATCAAGCAGATGCTGGCGTTGGCCGCCCTGCCGGAGAACGGGCAGGCGGTGCTCTACGACGGTCGCACCGGCGAACGGTTCGACCGCCCCGTGACGCTGGGCTACATGTACATGCTCAAGCTGAACCACCTGGTCGACGACAAGATGCATGCCCGGTCCACCGGCTCATACAGCCTGGTGACCCAGCAGCCGCTGGGCGGCAAGGCGCAGTTCGGCGGCCAGCGCTTCGGCGAGATGGAAGTCTGGGCCCTGGAGGCGTATGGGGCCGCCTATACGCTGCAGGAGATGCTGACGGTCAAGTCCGACGATGTGGCGGGCCGTACGACCATGTACAAGAACATTGTCGACAGCAACTTCCGGATGGAGGCCGGGATGCCGGAGTCCTTCAACGTACTGGTGAAGGAAATACGGTCGCTCGGTATCGACATCGAACTGGAAACCGAATGAGCGATCTGGTGACACTCGGGAAAACTGAAACGTTGACAGCCGGAGGAAGACCTTGAAGGACTTGCTGAATCTTTTGAAGGATCAAGGGGATACGAACGAGTTTGACGCGCTTCGTATCGGTTTGGCTTCGCCGGAAATGATCCGGTCCTGGTCGTTCGGCGAGGTCAAGAAACCCGAGACCATCAATTACCGGACTTTCAAGCCGGAACGCGACGGCTTGTTCTGCGCACGCATATTCGGCCCCGTCAAGGATTACGAATGCCTGTGCGGCAAGTACAAGCGCCTCAAGCACCGCGGCGTGATCTGCGAGAAATGCGGCGTCGAGGTCACCCTGGCCAAGGTGCGCCGCGAGCGGATGGGGCACATCGAACTCGCAAGCCCCGTCGCCCATATCTGGTTTCTGAAGTCGCTGCCCTCCAGGATCGGCCTGCTGCTCGACATGACCCTTCGCGATATCGAGCGCGTCCTTTACTTCGAGTCGTACGTGGTCATCGATCCCGGGCTGACCGACCTTGAAACCGGGCAGCTGCTCACCGACGAGGAGTACTACTCGAAACTCGAGGAGTTCGGAGATGAGTTCGAGGCCCGTATGGGCGCCGAGGCCATACAGCAGTTCCTGCTTGCCATGGACATGGAAGGGGAAATCGCGAGGCTCAGGGAAGAAATTCCCGCCACGAATTCCGAGACCAAGATCAAGAAGCTCTCCAAGCGGTTGAAGCTCATGGAAGCCTTCGTCAATTCCGGTAACCGGCCGGAGTGGATGATCCTGACGGTGCTGCCGGTCCTGCCGCCGGACCTGCGGCCCCTGGTGCCGCTGGACGGCGGCCGCTTCGCGACCTCTGACCTGAACGACCTGTACCGGCGGGTGATCAACCGGAACAACCGTCTGAAGCGGCTGCTGGACCTGTCCGCTCCCGACATCATCGTCCGCAACGAGAAGCGCATGTTGCAGGAATCGGTGGACGCGCTCCTGGACAACGGCCGCCGCGGCCGCGCCATCACGGGTTCCAACAAGCGGCCCCTGAAATCCCTGGCCGACATGATCAAGGGCAAGCAGGGCCGGTTCCGGCAGAATCTTCTCGGCAAGCGAGTGGACTATTCGGGACGCTCCGTGATCGTGGTGGGTCCCACCCTGAGGCTGCACCAGTGCGGGCTGCCCAAGAAGATGGCTCTCGAACTGTTCAAGCCGTTCATTTTCGGCAAGCTCGAAGCCCGGGGGCT
>JAPOON010000598.1 GCA_026713405.1 Gammaproteobacteria bacterium | reverse complement strand
CCTGACCGCCGCCCCCCAGCCGCAGCGCCAACCGCCGTTGCAAAAAGGCGAGATCGATGTACTCGACCTCGCCTTTTTGGGATACCCATTCTAGCCGACCCTGCGGCTCATTTCACGAGCAAGTTTCACCGTTACAGGCGCACATATCGAATTTCGCCGCCCACGATGGTGTAGTCGACGTGCGTTGCGGGTATGTCGTCTTCGGCAATCGTCAATATGTCCTGTGATAACACGACGATATCGGCGTACTTTCCTGGGGTGATGGACCCTTTCAGGTGTTCCTCGAAGGCCGAGTAGGCGTTGCCCAGGGTGTAACTCTCGAGAGCCTCCGTGCGGGTCATGGCCTGACCGGGGTGGAATCTCTCGCCGCTGTCCATCTTCCGGCTCACCGAGGCGAAAAACGACGCGATGGGATCGATGGGCTCCACAGGCACGTCGGTGCCGTTGTTCAGGACAGCCCCGGCATCGAGCAGGTCACGCCACCGGTACGATGTGCGTTCAGCCCGGTCGGTGCCGAGGCGGGCCGGAATCCAGGGTCCGTCCGAGGTGCAGTGTATGCCCTGTACGGCGGCAATGACGCCGAGCTGCCCGAATCGGGGGATGTCCCCGGCGTGGATATGCTGGGCATGCTCGATGCGCCAGCGCAGAACCGACCCCGTGGCCCCCGCCTCCCGCCAGACCCGTTCGTACAGGTCGAGAACCTCCCGGTTCGCCCGATCGCCGATGGCGTGGGTATTGACCTGAAATCCGGCGGCAAGGGCGATGCGCGCCGCCGCTTCGACCTCGGCCACCGGTTCGAGCACCAGTCCGTTGCTGTCAGGCAGGTCGGCATAGGGGGCCAGTAGCCAGGCGCCATGGGCGCCCAGGGCGCCGTCGATCTGGCGCTTGATAGAGCGAACGGTCAGAAAGTCATTGCCCTCGGCGCGCATGAGGTAGTCCGGAAGACGGTTGGCAAGCGCCTGGTTGCTTTCGCCCTGGACCATGACGTAGAGGCGCACCGGCAAGGCACCTTCCTCCTCCAGCCGGCGCAACCGGTCGATGGTGGCGAAGGAAGCGCCCGCATCCTGGAACGATGTGATTCCGAATCGCAGCGCTTCTTCGCCCGCCAGGCGCACGCGCCGCCTGGTGGCTGCCTCTGCCGCGGCGTCCCCGGCATCGGCTTCGTGGCGGCCGATGGCGTCTTCGACCAGCGACTGGGCGTTTTCCCGCAACAGGCCCGTAGCCCGGCCATCGTCCGCCCGCACGATGGTTCCGCCAGCCGGGTTGCCGGTATCGCCGCCAATTCCGGCGGCAAGAAGGGCGGCATCGTTCGCCAGGGCGGCGTGGCCGCTGGCGTGGGTGAGGTAGACCGGGTTGTTCGGGGCAATCGCGTTCAGCCCGGCGTTCACCGGCATTCCGTCCACGCCGGGCAGGGGCGCTCTCGACCACTTCTCCTGATGCCAGCCGCGCCCGAAGATCCAGGCGCCGGGCTCGGCCTCCCGTGCGGCTACGGCAACCTGACTGACGATCTCTTCCCAGTTGGCGGCCTTGGAAAAATCCAGAATCTCCCTGGCACGGCCCAGGCTCAGAAAATGGCCATGACCCTCGATGAAGCCCGGCAGGGCGAGGCGGCCGTTCAACTGGATGACTTCGGTTTCCGGACCAATGTAGGCGCTGACGGCCGCATCGTCGCCCACGGCCTCGATTCGGTATCCGTCCACGGCGATTGCCCGGGCTTCGCCGATCGCCGGGTCCACGGTGACTACCTTGCCGCCGAGCAGCACCAGATCGGCAGGCTCCGGCGCCCGGCGGTCACCCGCCGGATCCGTGCCGCAGCCGGCGGTCAGGAAAACGGCGGCCACGATGGGAACAAGCAATCGCCGGGGCATTACGGCAGGCACCTCACCAGTGCGAATGCCATTTCGTTCGATTCGTCTGGCGTTCCCGAGCGGCACTTGTGCGTACAGATGAGTTGCATGCTCGAACAACGTATCCAAGTTGCGGAGCAACTTGATCGCGACGCGACGCGCCGGCGCCACGCGACGCGCCGTTGCCAAGCGGCGACGCGCCTAGTCGGCGACACGCACGATGCGAGTCCCGACGTTGCCGCCGGCCAGCAGGTCGACGAAGGCGCGGGGCGCTTCCTCGAGGCCCTGGAACTCGTCGTTCAAGGGCTCGAGCCGACCCGCGTTCACCCAACCCCTCATCCTGTCGATGGCTTCGCCGAATCGTTCGGTGTAGTCGAAGACGAGGAAGCCTTCCATGCGCGCCCGGCGATTGATCAACAGGCCCGGAACGCCGCGCGGCCCCGGCGCCGGATTGCTCGTATCGTACTGCGAGACCACACCGCAGCAGACGATGCGCCCGCCCCGGTTCATGCGCCTGAGCGCACTGCCGAGTATCTCGCCGCCGGTGTTGTCGAAGTAGATGACGATGCCGCTCTCACAGGCTTCCCCGAACTCGTGGCGGTAGTCCGGCGAGCGATAGTTCACCGCGGCATCGAACCCCAGCTTCTCCGTGAGCAGCCGGCATTTCTCGTCGCCACCCGCGACGCCCACCGTGCGGCACCCGGCAATACCGGCCATCTGGCCCACCAGGTGCCCGACGGAACCGGCAGCGGCGGAGACGACAACCGTCTGGCCCGGCTGCGGCTCACCGAGGTCGAACAGGCCGAAATAGGCCGTCAGCCCGTTGGTGCCGTAGACCCCGAGGTGATGCGCGGGATCGTCCTGCGAATCCACGCCTCGCACCGCGGACGCGTGGTGCACGGAGTAGTCCTGCCAGCCGGACTGACAGACGACCAGCGATCCCTCGGCCACGTTGTCGACATTCGACCGTACGACACGGCATACGCCGGTTCCGCCCATTACCACGCCGGCCTTCGGCGCGCCGGCATAGCCGGCACTGCCCTGCAGCCCGGCCCGCTGCCCGGCGCCGACGGTAAGCGCCAGCGTTCGACACAGCACCTCTCCCTGGCCCGGCTCCAGAGCCGGGTCGGTGCGTAACGCAAAGTTGTCCACGGAAAGTTTGTCTTCGGGCAAAGAGTCGATGACGACCTGACGATTGTTCATGGGCGGTGCCGGCGCTGGAAAAGTGGAGCGGCAGCTTAGCCAAACGGAACCGCTGCCGCCACGGCAGGTGGTGAGGTGGGTTCCCCTGTCGGGTGCCGCCACCCGGATTGACGGGGGTTGGACCGCGGGGTCAGAGGCCGAGCACGTCCTGCATGTCGTAGAGGCCGCTGGGCTTGTCTTCAAGGAAGCGCGCGGCACGCAGCGCACCCCGGGCGAAGTTCATGCGGCTGTTGGCACGGTGGGTGATTTCCACCCGTTCGCCGGTGCCTCCGAACAGCACGGTGTGTTCGCCGACGACATCGCCGGCGCGAATGG
>JAPOON010000597.1 GCA_026713405.1 Gammaproteobacteria bacterium | reverse complement strand
TCCCCGCAAGCAGCACGCTGCCGGCGGTGGGCGCCTGGGTATGTGCGTCCGGCAGCCAGGTGTGGAACGGCACGCCCGGCAGTTTCACCACGAAGGCGACGAAGAAACCGAGCATCAACCAGAAGGCGATGTCGGGATCGATCGTCGCGCCCAGCAGCGCCTTGTAGCTGAACGTGATGACGCCCGTTTCCGCGTAGTTCACGTATACCAGCGCCAGGATCGCGAACAGCATCAAAAGCCCGCTGATCTGGGTAAACAGGAAGAACTTCATCGCCGCGTAGGCACGGGCCTCGTGACCCCAGATGGCGATGAGGAAATACATGGGCACCAGCATCACTTCCCAGAACACGAAGAACAGGAAGAGGTCCAGCGCCGTGAACACACCGGCGACACCGGCCAGGGTCCAGAGCAGGTTGAACTGAAAGAAACCGTGGCCGCGCTCGATCTCGTTCCAGGACGAGACGACGGCGACGATGCCGAGGAACAGGTTCAACGCCACCAGGGCGAAGCTGAGCCCGTCCATGGCCAGGATGACGCTGATGCCGAAGCGCGGGATCCAGGCCGCCCTCTGCACGTCATCGATGGGGATGCCCCACAGCAGGCCGAAGGCGACAAGAATGACGGCAAGGCTCACCCAGCGCGGGGCATTCGGGTGTATGCGCTCCGAGAAGCCGGCGATCAGGCCGCCGGCCAGCAACCACAGCATGAGCCAGAGAATGGTCACAGCACCGCCAGGAGCAGGATCAGCACCAGCCCGAGGGCCATGTTGGCTGCGTACCAACGCAACCGGCCGGTCTGGGTGAGCGCCGTCAGGCGGTGCATGGCGCGCGCGACAACCACCGTCAGCGTGTAGAGGAGATCGACCGCATCGTCCTTGTTCAGGCGCGCGACCGCCGTGAAGGGCCGAACGATGAGCGCGTCATAGAGCGCATCGAATCCCCAGCCGCCGTCCCAGAAGCGCCGGAGCCCCTCGCCGAGCTTCGAATTCACCAGGGCGTCGACGGAAATCTGCCTGCCGCCGAAAATCAGGTAACCGAGAACGACCCCCAGAATCGGGATGAGCGCCGTGATCCACACCAGCGCCCCCGCGTGTGCCTCGCCCTCGAGACCCCCGTCAGGCAACACCTCGGCGACAGGGGCCAGCCCGAACCAGCCGCCGCCCACGGCCAGGGCAGCCAGCAGCACGAGCGGCAGCCACATGTTGGCGCCGGAGTGGTCGTGGGGTTCCGTCTTCATTTCGCCGAAGAAGGCGATGAAGATCATGCGCGCGGTATACAGCGATGTCATGAAGGCAGCGCCCGCGGCCAGGCCCCAGAACCAGGGGCCGCCCCAGGCGTAGTCGTAGCTGGTCAGCAGGATGATGTCTTTACTGTAGAAACCGGACGTCAGCGGTAGCGCCGCGAGCGCGGCGGAGCCCACCACCATGCACCAGAACGGCACCGGCAGCCGCTTCCACAGCCCGCCCATCTTGAAAATGTCCTGCTCGTGATGCAGCGCCAGGATCACCGAACCCGCCGAAAGAAACAGAAGGGCCTTGAAGAACGCGTGGGTCATGAGGTGGAAGATGGCCGCGGACCAGGCGCCGACGCCGAGTGCCAGGAACATGTAGCCGATCTGGCTCATGGTCGAATAGGCGAGGATACGCTTGATGTCCCGCTGGGTGAGCGCGGTGAAGGAAGCGATGAACAGGGTCGCCAACCCGATCAGGGCTACAGCGAACTGCGCTTCGGGTGACAGGAGGTAGAGATCGTGCATGCGGGCGACCAGGTACACCCCCGCGGTGACCATGGTGGCCGCGTGGATCAGCGCGCTGACCGGCGTCGGGCCGGCCATGGCATCCGGCAGCCAGGTCTGCAGCGGCACCTGGGCAGACTTGCCCACCGCCCCGCCGAGCAGCAGCAGCGCGATGGCCGTGCACAGCGTCGAGCCCTCGGCCCAGTTGAACTGCGCGGCATTGAGCGTCGCCTGGATCTCCAGCGTGCCGAACTCGCGGAACAGCAGGAACAGGCCGATCGCCATCAGCGTATCGCCCACCCGGGTAACGACGAAGGCCTTGCGCGCGGCGTAGCCGTTTTCCGGCTCCTTGTGGAAGAAGCCGATCAGCAGATAGCTGCACAGCCCCACCCCCTCCCAGCCGAGGAACAGCACCAGCAGGTTGTCGCCCAGCACCAGCATGAGCATGGCGAAGACGAACAGGTTCATGTAGGCGAAGAAGCGGCTGTAGCCCTCCTCTTCCGCCATGTACCCGGTGGCGTACAGGTGAATGAGAAAGCCCACGCCGGTAATGACGCCGACCATGACCACCGACAGTCCGTCCAGGTAGAGCCGGAAGGCCGGCGTGAACCCGCCCGCATCCACCCAGGTCCACAGCCGCTGCGCGAAGGGCGCGCCGCCGCTGTCGATGAAATCCATGGTGACGATGCCGGCGACCAGGGCGGAGAGGCCAACGGACCCGGCGCCGATCAGCGCAACCGCAACTTTCCCCAGGCGCCCCTCGGTGACGAAGAGCACCAGGAAACCCAGGAAGGGCAACAGCGGAATCAACCACAACAGTTCCATTGCCCTGCCCTAACCGGCCAGCTCGCTGGCGGCATCGATATCGAGATTGCGGAAGCGGCGCTCCAGTTGCAGCACCAATCCGAGGCCTACGGCGACCTCCGCGGCCGCAAGCGACAGGATCAGCATGAACATGATCTGCCCGTCCGCTTCCGCCCAGCGTGCCCCGGCGGCCACGAAGGCCAGCCCGCAGGCGTTCATCATGATCTCCAGCGACATCAGTAGAAAGATCACGTTGCGCCGGACGAGCACGCCGGCAAGCCCGATGGCGAACAGCACCCCGGCCAGCACCAGCACGTGCTCGATGGGTATGCTGACAGCGGTCATTCGACTTCCTCCCGCCGGGCGCGCATGTAGCGGCGCCCGAGGTGGTAGGCGCCCACCAGCCCTGCAAGCAGCAGGATGGAAGCCAGTTCCACAGCCAGCAGGTAGGGCCCGAACAACTCGATGCCCACGGCCTTCGGCCCCACGGCAACGCCTGGGGTGGCCACACTGGAGCCGGCAATCAGGTAAATCAGTTCGAGAAACAGGACGCCGGCCAGCACGCCGGGACCGATCCAGGTGCGGGGCTCCAGCCAGCGCCTTTCCTGTTCACGGGTTTCCGGGCCCAGGTTCAGCATCATCACGACAAACAGGAAGAACACCATGATGGCGCCGGCGTAGATCACCACTTCCAGGGCGGCTGCGAAGGGTGCGCCGAGCAGGAAGAAGATCACGGCCACGGCCAGCAGCGAGACGATGAGATAGATCAGCGCGTGAGAGGCGTAGGTGCGGGTGACGGTCAGCATGGTGGATGCCACCGCGACGAACGCAGCGCCGTAGAACAGCAGGATCTCGATGCTCACGGCAGCAGGTCCCGTACGTCCACGGGCGGCTTCTCGTTGGCGGCCTCGCCCTTGTCCTTGCCGGCGATGGTCTTGCCCGCCACCTGCCAGAAGGAGTAGTCGGGATACTTGCCGACGCCGTCGATCAGCAGGTGCTCTTTCTCGTAGACCATGTTGTCGCGGTTGAACTCGCACAACTCGAAATCGGGAGTGAGCTGTATGGCGTAGGTCGGGCAGGCCTCCTCGCACATGCCACACATGATGCAGCGCGAGAAATTGATGCGGAAAAACTCCGGGTACCAGCGGCCGTCGTCGGCCTGGGTTTTCTGCAGGGCGATGCAGTCCACCGGGCAGGCCACCGCACACAGGTTGCACGCCACGCAGCGCTCTTCGCCGTCCGGGTCCCGGCTCAGGATGATCCGGCCCCGGTAGCGCGGCGCCAGGTAAGGCATCTCTTCGGGATACTGCACGGTCTCGTTGCGGGTGAACGTGTGCTTGAACACTTCCCAGAGGGTTCGCAGGTGGCTCAGCATCGGACTAGAACCCCTCCTTGAGCAACACGATCGCACCGGTCGCCAGCAGGTTCAGCAGCGTGACGGGCAGCAGGATCTTCCAGCCCAGGGACATGAGCTGGTCGTAGCGGGGCCGCGGAATGGCGGCCCGCAGCAGGATGAAGCCGCATACGAAGACCGTTGTCTTGATGGAAAACCAGACGATGGGGGGCAGGAATGCGGGCCCGAGCCAACCGCCGAAAAAGAGGGTGACGATCATCGCCGACGACAGGATCACCCCCAGGTACTCGCCCACCATGATGAGGCCGAATTTCATCGCCGAGTATTCCGTGTGAAAGCCCGCCGCCAGTTCGTGTTCCGCTTCCGGCAGATCGAATGGCAGGCGGTGGGTCTCGGCGAGCGCGGCGATGAAAAAGACGATGAAGCCGAGTATCTGCGGAACCACGAACCATGTCGTCTCCTGGGCGTGGACGATCTCCACAAGGCTGAACGAGCCGGTGTGCAGCACCACCCCCATGAGCGACAGGCCCATGAAGACTTCGTAGGTGACCATCTGGGCGCCGCTGCGCAGGCCGCCGAGCAGCGAATACTTGTTGTTGCTGGCGAGCCCCCCGAGCAGCACGCCATAGACAGACAGCGAGGTCATGGCCAGGAAGAACAGGATGCCGATATTGAGGTCGATGACCGCCAGCTCGGCCCCGAAGGGCACCACGACGAAGCCCATCAGCATGGCGCCGGCTATGATTGCCGGGGCCAGCAGGAACAGCACCCGGTCGGCGAAGGGCGGGATCCAGTCGTCCTTGGTGAAGAGCTTCACCACATCGGCGACGATCTGCAGGATCCCGAACGGGCCGACCCGGTTGGGGCCGAGGCGGTCCTGCCAGAAGCCGAGCAGGCGCCGCTCCCACCAGATCAGCAGCGCCGCCGACGCCAGGGCGCCGCCGAGCACCGGCAGGATCATGATGTAACCCCAGTCGATGTCAGCCAGCATGTTGCACCAAGCTGCTCATCCACATGTCGAACGTTGTCTGCCTGCCACCCGCCGTGTCCTTTCTACCCACGAGCGATCACCTCCGGCCTGGCCACGAAATCCGGGTCCGGCGTCAGGCTGCCGAACGCGGGCAGCCCGGCCGCGGAATTCTTGAGCCCCACCACGATCCCGGCGCAACCCCTCGGCATGCCGTCATCCAGGCGTACCGCGAATGAGCCGATGTCCCCGCACCGGGCGCCCTTGCCGGGCTCGATCGAAAACGCCTTCGCATCGTCCGGATGCACCAGTACTTCCGGGCCGGCGCCGCGCTCTTCTATGGGCGGCGCGAAGGCGCTCAACTCGTCGGATCCGAAAACCCGGTGCAGCGGCAACAGGCGCAGCCCGTCGCCGGCAGGAACCGCCTGCGGCGCATCGCGGAAACGGGCCGGCAGGTCGGCCGGCTCTTCCTGGTCGATGAGGAGCACACCCGTCCCGCCGTCCCCCAGCGGACCGGCCACCTCCTGCTGAAACTTGAACACGGATTGATTGGAATTCCATCCCGGCGACCAGACGTAGGGCAGCAGGCCCCCCGGTTGGTCCGCGTTCAGGCCTTCCATGGAATAGGAGAATGGCGTCTGGTCGTCCACGGTGGGTTTCGGCTCGTGCACGCTCACATGGGCGTCCTTGGCCGTGCGGCCGCTCGCCCTGTGGGTCATGCGTGGAATGCGCATGCCGGCGGTGGTGCGGTAGTCGGCCGGCGGCGTCACTTGGGCGGCACCCGCAAGACCCGGCAGTTCCGCACAGGCCAGGGTAACTTCGTCGATGTGCCGCCAGCGGAGATCGTTGCGCCCCGCGGCGATGGCCGCATCGGCCAGCCAGCGCCAGGACGGGCGGACCGGATCGTCCGGCTCGAATACCTGGTAGAAGCGCTGCGCCCGGCCCTCGCAGTTGACCAGCGTGCCGGTACTTTCCGCGACCGCGGCCGCCGGTATGGCCAGGGAAGCCCGTTCCGCGGTGCGCGTTTCCAATACGTCCAGCACCACCACGTGCTCCGCGCTGTCGAGGGCTGCAGCCGCCGCCTCCCCATCGACGCGCCGGAAAAGGTCGTTCTCAAGGACGATGAGGTTCCCGGCCTCGCCCGCGGCAACCCGGTCCAGGGCGGTCTCGAGCGAGATGCCGCCGCCAAGCAGCGTTACGCCCATGCTGTTCGTTTCGGCACCGGCAAGCAGCAGTGCGCAATCCTTGCCCTGGCCGGCCAGTGCCCAGGCGACGTTGGCAGCCGCTTCGAGTACCTCACGGGACGCGCACCCCGCCCCGGACACGATCAGTGGTTTCTCTGCCGAGGCAAGCGCTGTCACGGCTTGCTCCACGAACGGGGCATCGAATGCCGCGCTCCCGGATTCGGCGGCGAAACCGTCGTCGATGCGATGGGCAATGGCGAAACCCGCCGCCGCAATGGACTCGGGCTCTGCGCGCCAGGTGGCCGAGGCGATATCGTCGATCCGCGTCGGCGCCATGCTCGCTATCAGCAACGGGTTCCTGGCGTGCTGGGCGTGGCCGCGCACGCCCGCGTCCTGCCAGGTGGGAATGCCCGCGCCCGCGGCCATGTCCATGGACAGGTTGCGTACTGCCTGGCGCAGCGCCAGGGCGGCACGGGGGGCGGTATTGAGAACGTCCTCGCCAAGCACCAGCACCGCGTCGGCAGCTTCCACGTCCGCGATCGAGGCGATGCGGGCGCCGCCGGCCTGGTGGATAGACAGCATCAACGCGTCCAGTTCGGCCTGGGCAGCGGACACGCCGGTCGAAAAATTCTCGTCGCCGACCAGGCGCTTCAATGCCTGGTTGTTCTCAAGCGAAGCGCGCGGCGAACCGATGCCGATCACGCCGCCGCCGCTCAGCACATCCGCCAGGCGCCCGACAGCCGTCTCGGCAGTGATTTCCTCGAATACGCCGTCCGCGGCCCGGGTACCCGCCCGGCGCAGACGTTGTTCGGAGTTGACGTAGCCGCTACCGAACCGGCCACGATCGCAGAGAAAGTAACCGTTCAGTTCCGGGTGGTAACGGTTGTGGACCCGTTTCAGCACGCCGTAGCGCTCGCCGGGCATCGTATTGCAGCCCACCGCGCATCCCGTGCAGATCGATGGCGCCGATTGCAGGTCCCATTTGCGCGTGTAGGTCTGGCTGAAGGGTTTGTCGGTGAAAACCCCCGTCGGGCAGACCTCCACCAGGTTGCCGGCGAACTCGTTCTCGAGCACGCCGTCCTCGGCGCGGCCGAAGAACATCCGGTCCCGGGACCCGAACGCCTGCAGGTCATCGCCCCCCGCATAGTCCTGGTAATAGCGCACGCAGCGGTAACAGGTGATGCAGCGGTTCATCTCATGGCCGATGAACGGCCCGAGATACTGGTTCTTGGAGGTGCGTTTCCCGCCCCGGTAGCGGCGGCTGGTGTGCCCGGTCATGACCGTCATGTCCTGCAGGTGGCATTCGCCGCCCTCCTCGCACACCGGGCAGTCGTGGGGATGGTTCTCCATCAGCCACTCGATCACCGAGGCACGGAACTCCACGGCATGGGCCGCTTCGATGGAAAGCCGCGCGCCATCGGCAACCGGGGTCATGCAGGCCATCACCAGCCTGCCACGCTCGTCGTTTTCGTCCTGGTACTGAATCACCGCGCACTGCCGGCAGGCGCCCACCGACCCCATGGCCGGGTGCCAGCAGAAATACGGCAGGTCCAGCTTGTGCGACAGGCAGGCGTGCAGCAGGTTCTGGCCCTGCTCGACCTCGAATTTCCGGCCGTCCACCTCGATAACGGGCATTCTCACGCCTCCCTGTACGGGCAGCGCCCGCTCGAAATATGGGCTTCGAAATCGTCCCGGAAGTACTTCAGCGCGCTCATCAGGGGTTCGATGGCGCCGGTGGCGTGCAGGCAGAAGGTATTGCCCGGCATGCCGATGAAAGCCGCGTTCCTGTCGAGCACCTCCAGGTCGCCCGGCTGCCCGCGTCCTTCCTCGATGTCGAGCAGCAGTTGCTCCACCCAGGGCAACCCTTCCCGGCAGGGCGTGCAGAACCCGCAGGATTCCTGGGCAAAGAAGTGCTGGAGATTGCGGGACATGTCCACGGGACAGATCGAATCGTCCATCAGGATCATGGTGCCGGTGCCCATGCGCGAACCGGCCGCCTGGATGGTTGCGTATTCCATGGGGAGGTCGAAGTGCTCTTCCACCAGGAACTCGGTGGACGCACCGCCCGGCAGAATGCCGCGCAGGCGGTAACCGTCCTGCATGCCGCCGGCGTGGTCATCGATGATCTCGCGGATGGGCGTGCCCATCGGCAGTTCCCACAGGCCCGGGTTCTTGACGCGGCCGGATACGCCGAACACCTTGGTCCCGGCATCTTCACCCCGGCCCAGTTCCAGGAACCAGTCGGGGCCGTTCGTGACGATGGCGGGAACGTTGCACAGCGTTTCCACGTTGTTGACGATGGTGGGCCGCCCCCAGGCGCCGCTCGCCGGCGGGAACGGCGGCTTGGTGCGCGGTTGGGCGCGCTTGCCTTCCAGGGCGTTCAACAGCG
>JAPOON010000596.1 GCA_026713405.1 Gammaproteobacteria bacterium | reverse complement strand
GGCATCGTCTATTTCATCATCGCGGCGCTGTACCTGGCCGCGGCCGTGACCACCGTGCTGGTCTCCAGGCCCGGCAACGTCAAGGAGCGGGACGGCAAGAGCCCGCTGGAGGACATTGCCGACGGCATGCGTTACGTGCGCGCCAACCCGCCGATATTCGGCCTGATCATGCTGTCCATCGTGCCGTTCCTGTTCGCGATGCCCGTCAATGCCCTGCTGCCCGCCTTCAACGAGGATATTCTGGGCGGCGGCCCGGACGACCTGGGCCTGCTCATGTCGGCCATGGGCGGGGGCGCAATCGTCGGGTCGCTGACCATGGCCTCCATGGGCGGCCTGCGCCACAAGGGCCGCTGGCTGGTGGCCACCTGCGTGATCTGGGGCGTCTCCACGGTTGCAGTGGGGCTGTCGGAAACGGTGTTGCTGGCATCCGTCATGGTGGCGGCGTTCGGCTGGCTCAGCGCCTGGAACATGTCGCTCAACCGGGGGCTTCTGCAGTTGCGGGTTTCCGACCGCATGCGCGGGCGCGTCATGAGCATCGACATGATGTCCCACGGCCTGATGCCCCTGGGCGTCATCCCCATCGGCTTCATCGCCGAGCGCTACGATATCGCTATCGCCCTCGTCTGCGCCGGGTTGGTGTTCGTGGTGGCAATCGGCGCGCTGGCGCTCTTGTCGTCCTCGGTGCGAACCGTCGACACCGGTCGGGCGTAGCCCGGGCCGGAGAACCGCCTTTCATGCCCGCTCTGTATTTCGGAGAACCCTTGGCGCCAACCTGGAAGATCCGTGGCAGACGGAAGCAGCAGTTGCGCGTCGGTCTCGGTGCGACGGGGCTCTGTTGTTATCATGGGCGTTTGCGAAACGGAGTGGGTCATGCCTTATTTCGTCAACGATGACGTCCGCATCTACTATGAGGAAAGCGGTTCCGGCTTCCCCGTGCTGCTGATTGCGCCCGGGGGAATGAAGTCGGCCATCCCCGTCTGGGCGAACGCCCCCTGGCACCCCGTCGAGCAGCTCTCGGGGGAGTTTCGCGTCATTGCCATGGACCAGCGCAACGCGGGCCGGTCGTCGGCGCCGGTCTCCGCCGGCGACTCCTGGCACGTCTACACGGCAGACCAGCTCGGGCTCATGGATCACCTCGGCATTGACCGCTTCCATGTGGCGGGCATGTGCATCGGCGGCGCCTATGCCATGAGCCTGATCCAGGCCGCGCCGGAGCGGGTCGCCTCGGCGGTGATGTTCCAGCCCATCGGCTTGAGCGATAACCGGGATGCCTTCTTCGCCATGTTCAACGGCTGGGCGGACGAACTGAAGCAGGAGCGCGACGATTTCTCCGACGACGACCTGACGGCGTTCCGTGAAACCATGTACGGCGGCGACTTCGTGTTCAGCGAGTCACGGGAATTCGCGCAGGGCGTAACGACACCGCTGCTCGTACTGCTCGGCAACGACCTCTACCACCCGTCGTCGATCTCCCGGGAAGTGGTCGCCCTGGCTCAAAACGCCGAACTCATCGAGCGCTGGAAAGACCCGGAAGACCAGCCCGCCGCCAAGGCCCGGGTACTGGAGTTTCTTCGGCAGAATTCGGCCTGACCCCTTATATCGTTACCCCCGTAACGGATTGACCGGCGGCCAGTCCTCCTTGCTGTTCAGGATGCGCCGCCCGATCTCCTCGACGCTCCAGGGGCCCTTGGAAAGATCCTGGTCGGCGATGGGAGTGACCTGCCAGGACAGCAGGGAGACGTTGTTGCCGGATACCATCAACTGCCTTCCGGTGACCTCTTTCGCCTCGTCGGTGCACAGCCATACCACCGCGGGAGCGACGGTCTCCGGCGGAAAGCGATCCTTGATCTCGTCGGGAAAGATGTCATCCGTCAGCCGCGAGGTGGCGGTCGGCACCAGAACGTTGACCGTGATCCCGTATTTCAGCCCCTCCAGCCACAGGCAGCGCATGAAACCGGCGATGGCCGCCTTGGCGGCGCCGTAGTTGGTCTGGCCGAAGTTGCCGATCAGGCCGGAGGTGGAACTGGTGTTGATGATGCGCCCGCCGGTGCCCTGTTCCAGCATCCGGTCCCAGGCGGCCTTGGCCACCAGGTAGGTGCCGCGCAGGTGCACGTCCACCACGACATCCCACAGTTCGTTGGTCATGTTCTTGAACGACTTGTCGCGCAGGATGCCGGCGTTGTTGATGCAGATGTCGATCTTGCCGAAGTTGTCGACGCAGGCCTGCACCATGCCCCTGGCCGCTGCCTCATCGGTGACCGAACCGTAGTCGGCGACCGCCTGACCGCCCGCGGCCCGGATCTCCGCGACGACCTGGTCGGCCATGGCGGAGGAACCGTCGCCGGACCCGTCCCGGGCGCCGCCGAGGTCGTTGACCACCACTGCCGCGCCTTCCTCGGCGAGCAACAGGGCGTGCGTGCGTCCGAGCCCCCCGCCGGCGCCGGTGACCAGTGCTGTTTTTCCGTCAAGTCTGCCCATTTAATCTGCTCCTGATTGCGCTTGTCTGTCTGGTATCGACACACGGATTATCCCCAGCGATTACCTGAGGCGTGCCGCCCGAGCCGCGCATTGTAGCGGGTAAATCGAAAAACGGGACCATGCCGCTGATAGGGCGCGCACAGGCTGTTTCAGTCCAGAAAGTCGATCTGGAAGAAATGCGCATTACGGTCGGCGGCGATCGCCTTGAACTCGTCCGGGTCCTTGAACCTTGCCGTTGAGCCGGCATCGGTCTTCAGCGCCACGACCAGGCGCGACAGCCAGAAGGCCAGCGCCGCGTACAGGAGGAACCCCGGAAAGAAACCTTTCTCGAGTATGGTGAGGGGGCGAATCCCGTGGTAGGCGGTGACCAGGGCGGCGGTTCGCTCCGGGTCCAGGGCGCCGCCGGGGCGGTTGCACCAGTCGTTTGCCGCCACTGCCAGGTCGTAGACGAGATAGCCCCGGGCGGCGTGGTGAAAATCCAGCACGCCGGTCAACTCCAGCCCGTCGAACAGCACGTTGTCGCGGAACAGGTCGCCGTGCACGATGCCGGACGGAAGTTCGCCGACATCCCGGCGGTCCAGCATGCTGTTGACCCGGTCGACGCAGTCGAAGACCAGCCGCTCGTCGGTGTATGCCATGCGGCCGCGCGTCGAAGCGGCGCGATCTTTCAGCCAGCGCTGGTCCCGGGGATAGGGAGCGACCTCGAAAGCCGGGTTGGCGGTGGCGGCGTGAAAGTCGGCGATCAGGCGACCGAGGGTTTCCAGGTGGCCAGGCGTGGGGACATCGACATGGGCGCCGGCAAGCTTCGGCGCCAGCATGGCCTGTTTGCCGAGCCAGGTTTCGGCGGTTTCACCCGCTGCGGTTCTTACCACCGGCGCAACCGGCAACCCGGCGGCGTGACAGAGATCGAGCAGGGGTACATAGCCCGCACCGGAGTAGGAGGGCTGTTCCAGCAGTGTAAGCACCCAGTCGCTCTCGCTGCCGCTCCTGGCTGTCGTGACGAAATAGTTGCTGTTCTCGATGCCGAGGGAGGCCGCCCGGCAGCTCCGCGGTTCGCCGACATCGTAGCGCGCGAACAACTCGCCAAGGTTCTCCGCATCGAGCGGGGTAATGTGTCCCATCCCCTCTATCACCTCT
>JAPOON010000595.1 GCA_026713405.1 Gammaproteobacteria bacterium | reverse complement strand
GCAGGATTTGAGCCCTGATCGGCACCGCGACTGGGAAGCGGCACACTTCCGTGCGATTCCGGTAGCGTGACCGCCGCTCCAGGAGGGCTATTCGTACGCGGCACGGTGGCAGCCGATGGAAACCGGCGTGTCCACGGCCTGGCCTCCCTTCGCTTCCACCAGCGCGCCCAGGCGCTTCACCTCATCGGCGTCCGTCGTGGAGGTTTCGAGCCAGATCTTGCCCTCGGTGATCCCCTCCAGCACACGGTCCGGTTCCACGAGAACCTGCGCCGAGACCTCCGGAGACGGCAGGCAGGCCACGATCACGTCGCTCCCTTGTGCGATCGCCTTGCCCGACCCCCCAGCCCGCCACGCGTGTATGATCGCGCCCCGTTGACCGTTTTCGGAGCAAGACATGCCAGCCAGGTTCTTCGCGGGTGTTTTGGCCTGCCTATTCTCGTTCAGCCTGTCCGCCGAGACCTGGACAGTCGACTCGCTCTCCGAAGCGCTCGAAGCGCGTTCGGAAGAAGACCGCGCCCGCGATGCCGCCCGTCAGCCGGCTGAAGTGCTGGTGGCTGCCGGAATCGAGCGCGGCATGACCGTCATGGATCTTGCGTCCTCGGGCGGATGGTACACGGAGGTTCTGTCGGTGGCGGTGGGCGATGCAGGCACCGTTTACGCCCAGAACGCCCCCGAGTGGCTCGAGTGGGACGACCGCCGCTACGACAAGGCCATCACGGCACGCCTGGCCGATGACCGGCTGGCCAACGTGGAGCGCATCGACGTCGCCGTGGGTGACTCCGGGCTTGCAGCGGGCAGCCTGGACGCAGCCCTCACGGCGCTCAATCTGCACGATTACTATTACTTGGACAGCGAAGAGATCGCGGTGCAGTTTCTGAGCGCGGTCAGGAATCTGCTGAAACCCGGGGGATTCGTCGTGATCATCGACCATCGCGGCGCGGAAGGCGCGGACAACGCAACCCTGCATCGCATGACCGAGGACCTGGCGCGCTCGGTCACGGAAGCCGCCGGGCTCGAGGTCGTCGCCTCGCCACAAATGCTGCGTCGTCCCGACGACGACCACACGCTGAATGTTTTCGAGCCGGATATACGCGGCAAGACGGACAGGTTCATCCTGATTGCGGCGCGGCCCCCTGCCTGACAGCCGGACTGCCCCGGAATGCGCCGGCTTTGACATCGGCGTTCCCGTTAGTCTAATTTCCGGAAGTCGAGGGAGGCACAGCCGATGAACCAGTTTGTAAATCATCCAATGGCGATGGATGGCAAAGACCCTTCACAGCTTCGGGGCGATCCGATTTCCCAGGACCGCTATTACTGCCGTGATTTCATGGCCCGGGAATGGGAAAACCTCTGGACGAAGATCTGGCACATCGCCGGCCGCGAGCAACAACTGGAGGAACCCGGCGACTACATCGTGCACGATTTCATGCACGAGTCGGTGATCATCGTGAAGCAGCGCGATGGCTCGCTCAAGGGGTTCTACAACGCCTGCGGCCACCGCGCACAGCGCCTGGTGTGGCAGAACAGCAGCCAGGACTGCTTCACCTGCCCTTACCACGGCTGGAGGTGGGGGCTCGACGGCGTGCTGGAAGACCTGCCCGACCGGGACGACTTCTGCCGGGGCGACCCGGTCGGCAAGCTCAAACTCACCGAAGTCCGCGTCGCCACCTGGGCCAGCCTGGTCTGGTACACCATGGACGACGAAGCGCCGGACCTGATGAGTTACCTGGAACCGACGCCGGAGTTGTACAAGAACCACCAGTTCGAGAAAACCGTTCGGGTCAACCAGTTTCGCGTGGCGCTCAAAACGAACTGGAAATTCTGGTCGGACAATTTCAACGAGTCGTATCACACCCGAACGGTGCATCCCCAGGTACCGCCGATCATCGACCAGGATCACTTCACGTCGCGCTATGAAATGTTCCCGATGGGCCACAATCGCATCGTGCAGATGGGGCGCCCCTCTCTCAGGGACAGGCTGCCGGATGGGGTGCCGCACCCGTTCGACGACATGCTGCGCGTCTGGGACATCGACCCCGACAAGTATCCCGATTACGAAACCAAGGCCATGCAGGGTTGGTTGGATCTCAAGGCCGCAAAGAGACGGCATTGGAGAGAGAAAGGTTATCTGCACTACGAACATCTGAACGACGAGGACCTGACGGAAAGCCCGTTCCAGGTGCTGTTCCCCAACGTCGCCATCGCCCCCTCGGCGGATTCCTTCCTGGTCTGGCGTTGGGAACCGCACCCGACAGATCCCGAACAGTGCTTTTTCGACCAGTGGACGATGGCCTACCCCATTGAAGGGATGGAGGAATTCGTCAACCGCACCGCGGTCAACCCGATTCAGCTCACCGAAGCCGAACTGGACGAACGGGACTATGACAACGGCGCCGGCGTCCAGGACTATTCGGACCAGGTCGTGTTCCAGGACTGGCAGCTGACTGCCGGCCAGACCGCCGGCTGGCGCTCCAGGGGCTACCAGGAACCCTACATGGCGGCGCAGGAAACCCGCGTCAGACGGTTCCACGAAGTGCTGAACGATTACCTGGCGGGCAATCCCCCGGGACGCTGAGCGTCTACAGGCCCACAATCTGCAGGAGGGCAATTCCGGAACAACAGCCGCGCGCCAAACCGGCGACCCGCGGGTTCAGCCGATGAGAAAGTCGAGCGCCTTGACGCCGGCTACCGCCATCCCGAGCCCGCCGAACAGTTTTATTGTCATGCGAAGTTCGAGTTCCTTCATTTCTCCCCGTAGCTCCGCCCGTAATCCATCGATGTCGGCTTTCGTCGCAAGATCGTCAGCGAATGGAATAGCTCGTGCCGCAGCCGTCGCCTGTTCGTCCGAGACACCGGCGCTACGGAAAGCATCGTAGACTTCCTTGACGATTGCGCTCACGGGAAATGGGCCTTGATCGCGACTGCTCAACTGGATCGAATCGGAGCATATCAGAAAGAAAGATCCAGGCAGTAAGACGACGCCTGAATCCGTTGTGCGAGATCGCTGGAACCCAGTCAGGTCTGCCGAAAGTCCTCGCCGCCGCGTCGCAACAGTTCCAGGCGGCTCGCGAATTCGTCCCGGCCGACATAACAGCCCTGGAGACGACGACGGCCGCTGGCGGGGTCGAACGCACTGCGCGCGTGCATGACGCGGCAGTTGTCGAATATCTGGCAGTCGCCGGGTTCCAGCCGAAAACGGAACTGCATCGCCTCGCTCAGGGCGATTTCCAGAAACCGCCGATGCGCCCGGTAAAACTCCGCCTGAAGCTGTGGTGCGATGTCCACGGGACCGAGCAGCGCCGGGTGCAATCGCGTCCCTGTGACGTCGCCGTCCTCATCGACCTCGATCAGCGTTCCTCGATTGACGATGTGCCAGTCGTCGGCAACGGAGGTGAAGGTCACCCGTTCGCGGGAAAGCAGGTCGAACGCCGCCGCATCCACTTCCCGCAACCGGGCGGCGCAGGCGATTGAGTCAACGAGTACGCTGTCGCCCCCCCGGGCGTCGTTCGCAATGCAATGCAGGAACTGGATACCGGGCATTTGCCGCCGGCTCGGAAGGTCGTTGTGGGGATACAGCGCGTGGTGCGTATAGGCGAGGTTTTCGGCCTGGGGTTTCGATTCCACGTCGAACTGGCGCCCGAAGTGCGACTCTTCGATGAAGCCGAACCGTTCGGCCAGGCCCACCACCGCCAGCTCCTCGGACGGAACGCCGGTCACCAGGGCGACCCCCAGGTTGTCGACCCGCTCCAGGAGTTCGAGCATCCCCGACCCGCTGCCGGCAACGGCGTCATGGCCGATGGAGATGGACTGCTTGTCGACATCCGCCGCCGTCCAGGCGGTACGGCGCGGCTTGCGGGCCCGGCGCGCTTCCGGTTCGCAGCGGTGCCGGTCGAGCCAGCCCCAACTGTAGAAGGTACCCTCGCAAGGCGCGCCGCCCTGCGGCCAGTCGATATGCAGCCCGTCGGCGTCGCCCCGGCACTCGAGCGGTGCAATGTCCAGGGGAATCGCCATGAAGTCGACGAGCCGCTCCCAGGCATCGGGATGAGCGCATTGGCGGCAGTGACAGTTTTCCCGCAGCCAGTAGTACAGGTGCCGGCTCGAGTATCCCCCCGGCCAGAGGATTTCGAGACTGTCGGTATCCCGCCGAACGCGGGGAACGCCTGCCGTTTCAGTCATGCCACTCTATACCTCCAATGCGCGGGTCCGGTCGCCGAATGCCCCATGCCTCAAGTCCGGACCTGCTTGCCGCATTCACATCGGACCGACGCTTTGCACCGTCACCGTTGCGCCATACTCCAGGGCGCTGCGATAGAGCCACTCGGCCGCATAGTCGGCGAACGTGCGGCGCACGACGATGTCGAACACCCCGGATTCATCGGCCAACACCGCTTCGTCCCCCGCCCGGGTATCGTCGGAGACCGCACTGTCAGCCCCGGCACGCGACAAGGCAATCAGCACGGACGCCTTGCCGAGCACGGTCTGGGCGCACTGTCCCGGCAGGAAGACCCGGGGATGAAAATCCAGGGTGGATCCCTTGGCCAGCACATCCCGGGCATTGCGACCGCCCAGACGGATACAGATCTGGCCGCCGGTGAGGTCGGTCAGGGCGCAGGGCCAGCCGGCAAGCGCAGCCTCTAGGCGCGCTGCCAGCGCCTTCTCCACGCCCGGCTCCGTCATGACCAGCCATTCGTCCGGCCCTAGCCAGAACACGCGGGATTCGCCCGCGGTGAACGTGTTGGCGGCGATGGGCAGGGGTTGGCCCAGGACTTCGAGAACAGCTTCCAGGAAGCCGCTGCCGTTCGGATCGCCTCGCAGATTGAGGTAGCCCCGAGACGGCAACACTTCCATCACAACCCCGTAATCGGCCTGCGTTCGCCGCTCCACCCGGGCCAGGAACGGCTCCAGAACATGGTGCCTTTGCACCGCTTCAGACACGCTGGCGCTCCCCCTTGGGATCGTAGAACACGGACGATGTGATCTTTACCTTCACGAACCGTCCGTCACGCAACGCAGCGTAGATCGACTCGCCGCGGCGCGCCCGCCCGCCGCTCACCAGCCCGAGGGCAATGGGGTGCCCCAGGCTGGCGCTCGAATAGCTGGAGGTAACGTGGCCGAGCAGGGGAACGGGCGGCGACCCGTTCGGCGCCTCGACCAGTTGCGCGCCTTCCGGCAATACCGTCGACCCGTCCTCCGAGAGCAGGCCGACCCATTGTTGCCGGTCCTTGCGCAGACAGTCCGGCCGTTGCAGGGAGCGCCTGCCGAGGTAGTCCTTGTCCTTGGCCAAAAGCCAGTTCATGCCCAAGTCGACCGGCGTCACGGACCCGTCGGTGTCCTGGCCGACGATGACGAAGCCCTTCTCGGCCCGCAGCACGTGCATGGCTTCGGTGCCGTAGGGCGCGATGCCGTATGGCCGCCCCGCCTCCATCAGCAGTTCCCACAGGGCCGTGGCGCAGTCGCTCTCCACGTTGACCTCGAAGGCAAGTTCACCGCTGAAGCTGACCCGGAATACCCGCACCGGACAACCCGCTAGCTGCCCGTTGCGCAGGGACATGAAGGGAAAGTCGGCGGCATCGAAGGCGATGTCGCACTCCAGGCCTTCAAGCACCTTCCTGCTGTTCGGCCCCACCAGGGCGATGGTGGACCAGCGGTCGGTCACCGAGGTGAAATAGACCTGCAACTCGGGCCATTCGGTCTGCAGCCACCATTCCAGCCAGCCCAGAACCGCCGCAGCACCGCCGGTGGTGGTGGTGAGATAGTAATGATCCTCGCCCAGCCGCGCGGTGACGCCGTCGTCAAACACCATGCCGTCTTCGCCCAGCATGATGCCGTAGGCGCAACGGCCCACCTTCATGGCGCCGACCCGGTGCGTATAGATCCTTTCCAGGAACGTCACCGCATCCGGCCCGCGGACCTCGATCTTGCCGAGGGTGGAGGCGTCCATTATCGCCAGGGAGTCCCGGGCAGCCCGGCATTCTCGGGCCACCGCCGCATGCATGTCCTCTCCCGGTGCCGGGAAATACCAGGGCCGCAGCCACTGCCCGACCACCTCGAACTCGGCTCCGGCGGCTTCGTGCCACTCGTGCAGGGCGGTCTTGCGCACCGGGTCGTAGAGGTCGCCGGCATGCATGCCCGCACAGGCGCCGAAGGCCACCGGCGTATAGGCCGGCCTGAACGTGGTGGTGCCCACCTCGCCGACCGGGACATCCAGGCACTCCGCCAGCGCCGCGAACCCGTTGACGTTGCCCAGCTTGCCCTGGTCGGTGCCGAACCCCAGCACCGTGTAGCGCTTGACGTGTTCCACGCTGCGGTAACCCTCGCGAACGGCCAGGCGAATGTCGGACAGCGTGGTGTCGTTCTGATAGTCCACGAACTGTCTCGGCGACCGTTCCGGAGAGCGCGGAGACGGCGTTCGCCAGAAGAAAGACGGAGGATTGGCGGTCTCGGGTTCCGTTTTCGGGACTGCAAGCTCGGCTGCATCGAACCCGCAATGACGAGCCGCTTCCAGCCCGGCCCGCCTGCCCTCCTCCAGGCAGGCGCCCAGTTCCCAGGCGCCGGCGGCTGCACCGGCCGATACATTGTGCTGACCCGATTCGCCCGGGACGAAGCAGCCCGATGACTCGTTCCAGGTTACGCGCCCGCCCGCCTGGGAGTGCAGGTGGACCACCGGGCTCCAGCCGCCCGCCATGGCCAGCAGGGCGCAGGGGAGCCGGTCCGGCG
>JAPOON010000594.1 GCA_026713405.1 Gammaproteobacteria bacterium | reverse complement strand
TCTACGCATTCAGAGCTCCCGGAGGGCGTGCCCCACGGGGCCTGTGGCGGTGTTGCGCCCCATGGCAATATGCTGGATATTGCCCGCGGGCCCGCGCCCTGCCCCAGACCCCCTGGGGCACGCTGAATGCGTAGAAAGACGTGTGACACGACACTAGTGGCATCGGCAGGCGGCAACTTGAATGCGGCCTTCTTTGCCGGACAATGCCGGGAATTGGGCGACGCTGAGGGAATGGCCGAGGCGAAGTCGCGTAAGGCCCGGGGCTGCGGTGGGGTGTTGATGAAGCGCGCCGCCGGATTCTCGCTTCTGGAGACCGTCGTTGCGCTGGCGATTTTCGCGGCCGGTGCGATGGCGCTATATGGGCTGTTCAACACCAACCTGATTGCGCTCGGGCGGGTGCAGGCCACGGCGGAACAGCTGCCGGTGGCGCGCAGCGCCATCGAGGTGCTGGCAACCGTCAATCCCTGGCGCCAGTCCGACGGTCAGTTCGAGGTGGACGGCTACCAGGTAACCTGGACGGCCGAGCTGATGGCACCGGTGCGTCACGGGCAGAACGTCGCCGGCATGATGGCCGATTTCGACTTCGGGCTCTATGAAATCGAGTTCGTGGTTGCCGATGGAGAGCGCCGGCTGGGCGTGTGGCGCATGCGGTCGGTCGGCTACGAGCGCATGCGGGGACTCCCGCCCGGCGAGGAGATATTCTGATGGCGCCGGCGGCCATGCGGGTTCAAACCTACGGTGGTTTGCGCAAAGCGGTGACAGGTGCCCGGACCGGGGTCACATCCCGCGTTGTGCCAGGCCGTCGACCGTTCCCCGGGGTTTGCGCGTACACAATCCGGGCCGCCGGCCTGACACTCATCGAAATGCTGGTAGTCTTCGTGCTGCTGGGGCTTGTCAGCACCCTGCTGTTCCAGGGAACCGGTTTTTTCGCTACCCGCTATGAGACGGTGCAACGTCTGCACCGGGAAGGGTCGGTCACCGGCCTGCAGCAGCATTGGTTCATCTCCACCGTGCAGGCGCTGGTACCCTACGGGCGGGAAACGCGGCGGTTTCTCGGCAATGCCGATTCATTCGAAGGGATTACCCTGCAGCCCCTGGCAGCGGAGCCCGGCATGCCCGCGGGCGCCCGCTGGTTCATCGACGAGCGGGATGGCTTGCAGACCGTGGTCTACCGGGAAGAACGGGGCCCCTATGTAGGCGGGGTCGAGTGGCCTGTGTTCGCTTCCGACGAACCGGGGCTCAGGTTTCAGTACGCCGATGCACAGGGACAGTGGCGCGTTCGCTGGCCCGTGGAAGATGCTCCTCTCGAGTGGCTGCCGCAGGCTATCCGGCTGGCCGCCCCCGGACAGGGTACGCTGTGGATCGCCCGCATCGATCCGTCCGCAGCTCCGCTCCTCACTGAAGAGCAGTTTCAATGAAGGCCGGCGGTTTCGTGCTGGTGGCCACCCTCTGGGTGCTGGCGGGCCTGGCGGCGCTGGCAACCTATATCGACGGCATGGTTGCGACGGATGTCGAGCGAACGCGCCTCTACCGGCAGTCCATCCAGGACGAACTGCACCGCCGCGGCACCGAGGCGACGCTGCTGTACCTGCTTTCCACCGGGCGCATGACCTATCGGGGCCTGGTGCTGGAGGAAAAGCAGCAGTTCATCAGGTCGTTCGACGACCCGGACCCGCCGCCGGGCGACGGCGAACTGACCATGGCCGGCGAGGTCTATGCCGGTTTGGGCAGGATGCGTTTCGCCGTGCAGGACGAGTGGGGGCTCGCTCCCGTCAACATTCCCAGTTCGCCGGCGCTCAGCGCGGTGCTGGAACTGGCGGGCATTGCACCGCGGGATGTCGAGCGCGCCCTGCCGCGTCTCAGCGACTACATCGACCTGGACAACCAGCTCGCCCTGAACGGCGCCGAGGGATTCGATTACCGGCAACAGGGCCTGCCACCCCCGGCCAACTGGTTTCTCGCGGGGCCCATGGAACTGAAGAGGGTGCTCGGCGTCGGGCAACTCATCTCGCCTGCCCAGTGGCGCGTGTTGAGCCCCCTGCTCTCGGTACGGGGCATAGGTACTCACAACTTCAACACCATGCAGCCGGAGGTGCTCGGCGCGCTGCTGGGGCTGGATCGCGACGGAATGCTGAAGGTGCTGGCGGCACGCGACGAAGAGCCCATTACCCGCCCCAGCCAGATCGCCATGTTGACGGGCAGGTATCCACCGATCGACGACGAGTCCATTGTGACGTTGCCCTCTCCCTATGTGAGAATCGCAATCTGGCCCGCGGGCGGCGCCAGGCAGTCGGTGGCGGGTTTCAGCCTCACGCCCAACGGCTTCGTGCCATGGCGCACGGAATACAGGTATTCGGAACTGGTGCTCGAGCATGGAACTGAAGCTCCCCAGCGAGCTGCGACGCCGCTGTTGTGAAATTGTCGACGCGATAGTGTTGCGGGGTGCCGTCGGGTTGCTCCCTCGCCGTGCCGCTTTGCACGGATTGCCGGTATGCGGAACGCGGTCTCGAATATGGAACTGAAGCTTCTGAGGGCGCTGCGCCGCCGCTTCTCCGACAAGCCCAACGCGATACAGACGCGCGGCGGCATCACGCGCCTGCCGCCGCGTTCGCTGCACCGGCACTGGGTCGTAGGGCGGGGCTTGTGCATGTACCGCTGCGAAGACTTCACCAATGTTCCGAAAAGCCGTCGCCCGTCCGCGCTCGCGTTGCAGGTGCCGGTGTGGAGCCCCTTCGAGAACACGGGTTACCACGCCGTCTGGTCCGGCTCCACGGCGATGGTGTGGTTCTGGGACAGCGACCTGGTCACGGTCAGGCCGGAAGAACTCTTCGACAACCCCGGCCCCCAATCGGCGGCCCGGGTGCGCATCCGTCCCGAGACGGTTTTCATGCCCCGAAAATCCGACGGCGTGCACCTGCAGGCCTGTCAGGAAGGATTCGAACTGCAACACTGGCAAGGTGAGGTGCTGAAGGATGCTTTCTGGTTAACCGCCCGCCCGGACGAAGCCCGTATCGACTGGTTCTGCCGCCGCAGGGGCGTCGCGACCGGCTTGCAGGGCCTGGCGGAGGCCGATGCCATGGCGCCGGAACCCTGGCCGGGCACGGTACCCGTGCGGGAGTGGGTGCTGGCGAACGAGGGCGCGCTCGCGGCGTCGGTGCTGGGCATGCTTGTCCTGGTGCTCGCCTGGCAGGAAGTGCGCATCGGCAAGATGGGCTATCTCGGGGACGCAGCCGCGGTGGAACTGGCGCAGATGGAGGAGGACCTGGGGCCGGCGCTCAGCGCCAGGAACGAACTCGTGCGCCTGCGCGCCCGCAACGAGGCGCTTGTTCGCATTCTCGATCAGCCCTCTCAGGCAAGGATCATCGGGTTGGCTGACCAGGCCGTTCCCGGGGACTCTGCCCGTTTCCACCAATGGCGCTATCAGCAGGGCGAACTGCGCCTTTTGGTCCAAGATCCGAATCTCGATCCCATCGCCTATGTACGCGCACTGGAAGCGGTGCCGATGTTCGACCAGGTGCAGGTCGGGCAGTCGCGGCGCAACGATCGCGTCGAGATTACACTGAGGGTGCGCCTGTGAATGCGCTGGCGCGCCTGTTCCAGGACTTCCGGGCGGAGTTTGCCGTCAATGCCCGATTGCGTGGCGGCGTCTGGCTGATTGCCGCGGTGGTGCTTTTCTACCTTGCGCTTCTGCAGTCCGACCGGGTAACGGCCGCTTATGACGACTATGCTGCCGAAGCGGGACGGCTGGTGCGGGCCGAGGGTCTTCTCGAGCGTGAAGACTGGCCGCAGTTGCTGGAAGCTGAAAGCGCCGCCAACCAGGCGCTGGAGGAGGCGTTCTGGCAGGCGGATACACAGGGCCTGGCCCAGGCGCAGTTGCAGGCAGCGCTTGCCGGCATCGCCGCAGACCTGGAACTGCGCGAGGCGCGCATTCAACCGGGCTTGACCCAGCCGGTGCCGGACGTGCCGGGAGTGTGGCGGGGTGAGGGCCAGGTCCCCGCGAGCCACCACCTCAGCGCCCCACCACCCGTTTGTCATTCGCCTTGTA
>JAPOON010000593.1 GCA_026713405.1 Gammaproteobacteria bacterium | reverse complement strand
GGCTGGCGCCTCGGCTGGATGGTCACGCCGCGCTCCAGCCGCGTACCCTGGCCGGCACTCTCCGAGTGCTTCAATACCGGGGCGACGGTTTTCGCCCAGTATGGCGGCATCGCCGCGCTGGAACGGGGCGAAGGCGTGGTGCGGCAACTGCGTGAGCAATACCGGGCCGGCCGCGCCATCGTCGATGCCGCACTGGCCGGCCACGAACTGATACACCACCACTCACCGGAAGGCGCCTTCTACGCGTTTCCCCGCATACGCGGCCTCGATGACAGCCTGGCCTTTGCCCAGGACCTGCTGCGGGAAGAGGACGTCGGCCTCGCCCCCGGTTACACCTTCGGCCCCGGTTTCGACAGCCACGTGCGGCTGTGTTTCGCCCGCTCCCACGAGAAGCTGATCGAGGGGCTGAAGCGCCTGGTTCGTTTCGTGGAGCGGCGTTTCGGACAGGCCTCGCCCGGTGCGCGCACCCCGGCCGCGGCGCGGGCTCGCGCATAGTGCCAACGCTCAGCTTCGCGGCTGGCTGATCCCGGCCGGCATCACTGTTCCCGGGGCAGTTCCTCCAGCGCAGCGGCGCGGGCGGCAGCGAACTCATCGCCCGCGTTCCATGCCTGCATCTCGTCGGCCTGGGCGATCAGCCAGGTGGCGAGCAGCCCGAAGCGGGTATCCGCCACCATGCCGTCGAATTTCCAGTCATCGGTCAACTCGTCGCTCGGCTGGTGATAGTTGTTGGCGGTGTATTCATCGATCCGCTGCCTGCCCCAGCCCTCCGGCCTGCCGATGATCTCGACGCCGCCGTCCAGGTAGATTCCCGGCACGCCGATCCTGGCGAAGCTGAACTGATCCGATCGATAGAAATAGCCGCGGTCCGGGAACTGGTCGCCCTTCAGGGTCCGCTCGAGGTAGCAGGCAACGTTGGAGGCGACCGCGTCCAGGGACGATTTGCCGAGACCGACGAAGATGATGTCCCGGGCCTCGCCCCAGATGCTGGCGCCATCGAAGTTCACGTTGGCGGAAATGCGGCCGGCGGGGAATGTCGGGTGGCGGGCGTAGTAGCGCGAGCCGAGCAATCCCTGCTCTTCCGCGCCCACCAGGGCGAATACGATGGAGCGGCGCGGCGGTTCCGGCAGGGCGGCAAGCGCTTTCGCCAGCGAGAGTACCTGCGCCACGCCGCTGGCATTGTCCAGCGCGCCGTTGTAGATGACGTCCTCGCCCCCGGCGGCGTCAGCAGCCTTGCCGATGTGATCGTGATGCGCCGTGACCACCACCGCCTCGTGCCGGAGCCTTTCGTCACTGCCCGGCAGCACGCCGATGACATTGGCAGACCCGACCCGGTCCAGCCGCCCGTTCAGGTCGAGGCTGGTGCGGATGCCCAGCGGAACCGGTGCGAAGTCGCGGCTTTGCGCCATTTCCGTCAGCGCGCCCAGGTCGTGGCCGGCGGAAGCCAGCAGTTCGCCTGTCGCCGTCTCCGTTAGCCAGGCAGCGACTTCGAGGCGTGGCTCGCCTTCGTGGGGAAGCTCGAACCGCGGGCCTGCCAGGGACGTTTCGATGACCTGCCAGGGATAGCCCGCGGAAGCGTCGGTGTGAATGACGATCGCGCCCGCCGCCCCGAGCCGCGCGGCCACCTCGTACTTGTAGGTCCAGCGACCGTAGTACAGCCGGCGCTCGCCTGCGAACAGGTCAGCGTCCCAGTGCGGATCGCTGTTCAGCATGACCAGCACCTTGCCGCCCATGTCCTGGCCCTTGTAGTCGTCCCAGTCGTATTCCGGCGCCTGGATGCCATAGCCGACGAAGACCAGTTCCGCATCGGCCAGCGATGCACGGTTTCGCTGGCTAGCGACGCTCGCCACGAACCCGGAGAGCGGCGCCGCTGAATACCCGGTCGAGAAGGTCCAGGCATCCGGTAACTCCGTGGTCACGCTGACCAGTTCGAAGGGCTGTTCATAGCCCTCCGTTCCCCCCGGCTCGATACCCACCTCGGCCAGCCGCGCCGCGATCCATTGCCGTGCCTTCAGGTCGCCCGCGCTGCCGGGGCCCCGGCCCTCGTAGGCATCACTGGCGATTTCAGCCACAACGGCACGCATCTCCTCGCCGACGATCGCCGGCGAGGCCGTATCGGCATGTGCCATGGCGGCATCGATGCCCTCCGGGCCGCACTGCCTGGCAGCGCCGAGCGCACCGGTCGCCTCTTCCCAGGCCCGGCGGATGACGAACTCCCGGTTCAGGCCTTCAATCGGGCCGAAGCCCATGGGTTCGAAATCGGCATCCGCCGTGAGAGCGCCGCGCTCGACAGTCTCTTCCAGCGACCAGCCCTGCTGCGCCGCCTCCCGTCCCACGGCTGCCAGGTTCTCGACGAACGCCTGGAACTCGCCCAGGCGTTCGCGATCCGTGAGCGGGCCGTGCCCGGGAATCACCCGGTCGAAATCGAGCGCCAGCACGTGATCGAGCGTCCTGCCCCACCGCTGCACGCTGCCCCCGGATTCCAGGTCGATGTTGGGATAGAGGCGATTGAAGAACAGGTCACCCATGTGCACCGTCCGGTCCTCCTCGAACAGCGCCACCAGGTCGCCGTCGGTGTGGCCCCGGCCCGGCCAGACCAGGTGCACGGTCTTGTTGCCCATGCGGATGGTGCGGCTGTGCTCGAAGGTCTCGTTGGGCAGGCCCCGGGCCGCCTCACCGTGCCAGTAGTCCTTGTCCAGGGTTTCCAGATGGTGCAGCGTGCGGGCCGTGGAGACGATCCGTTCCGAGCCGTCGAACGCCGGGTTGCCGTGGGTGTGATCGAAGTGCCAGTGCGAATTAACGATCACCGCCACCTTCTCGCCGGTCAGATCCTCCGCCAGGTCGCGAATGGCTTCGCCGTGCATGACGAAGGTCATGGTGTCGACAATCAGCGCACCCTCCCCCGTTCGCAGCACAGCCACGTTGCCGCCCAGGTTGCCGTAAATGACGTGCAGGTCGTCGGTGACCCGCTCCGTTTCGAACTCACCCGCCCAGCGATACACGAACAACCCGACGACGACGGCCACCCCGGCGATGGAGCCGAGGACCCACAAGGTGACTTTCAGAGATTTGGACATGGCGACCCGCACCGGCAGCTACTACGCCAGCCTAGTCTACCCCGAGACCATCCCGCCCGTTGCGCTGACGCGGCGCGCTAAAGCGCGGCGAACAACGCTCGGTTATCCCGAATCCCCCGCAACGGTCATGGACTCGATCAGTACACTCGGTGCCCGGACGTTGCCCCGCACATCGAGGTCGTCTCCGACCGCCACGATATTGCGGTACACGTCCTTCAGGTTCGCCGCGATCGTCAACTCGTGCACCGGCCCGCCGATCTGCCCGTTTTCCACCCAGAAGCCGGAAGCCCCCCTGGAATAGTCGCCGCTGACCGGGTTGACCCCCTGCCCCATCAACTCGGTGGCGTACAGACCCCGGCCCATTTCCCGGAGCAATTCATCGAAGGGCAGGGTTCTTCCCGACAGTGTCAGGTTGTGGACGCCGCCCGCATTGCCCGTCGTGGTCATGCCGAGCCGGCGGGCGGAATAGGTGGAAAGCACATAGCTTTGCACGATGCCGGCGTCGACAAAGGCTTTTTCCCGGGTTGCCACGCCATCCCCATCGAAACCGACGCTGCCGATGCCCCGGGGGAGCAGCGGCTGTTCGGCCAGGCAAACATGGCCGCTGGCCACCTGTTCGCCCAGGGAATCGAGCAGGAACGATGCCTTGCGGTACAGGGCGCCGCCGCTGATCGCGCCGATGAGATGTCCGGCCAGGGTGGCCGCCATCTGCGCGGAGAACAGCACCGGATAGCTGCCCGTGGGCACCTTGCCGGGCGACAGCCGGGCCACGGTGCGCTCTGCCGCCTGCCGGCCGACCCGCTCCGGCGATTCCAGCGCGTCGCGGTCGCGGGCGGTCGTGTACCAGTAGTCGCGCTGCATGCCGTTTCCGTCCTCGGCGATCAGCACGCAACTCATCCCGTGGCGGGTGGCCGAGAGGCTGCCGATGAAGCCGTGGGAGTTCCCGTAGACCCGGCAGGACTGCAGGGTGCTCGCTTCGGCGCCGTCGGAGTTGACGATGCGGGCATCGAAGGCCAGGCCTTCGGCTTCGCAGGCCCTGGCCACCTCCTCGGCAAGCCGGGGGTCGAGGGGGGCCGGGTGAAAGAGGTCGAGGTCGGGTACCGCGCCGGCCATCAGGTCGGCATCGGCCAGGCCGTTGCTGGGATCGTCCTGCGTATGGCGGGCGATGTCCATGGCCCTGGCCACCGTCTCGCGTATCGCCGCCGACCGGCTGTCCGACGTACTGGCCGAACCCTTGCTCTGGCCCGTGTAGACCGTGATGCCGAAACCCCGGTCCTGGTTGAACTCCACCTTCTCGAGGTCACCCTTGCGCACCGTGACGCCGAGGCCCGCATCCTGGCTCGCCGACACCTCCGCCGCGCTCGCCCCCTGCCGGTCCGCCTCCGCCAGGATGTCAGCGACCAGGGTCTCGAGTTCGCCCTGGTGCTCCCGAATATCGATGCTGTCGAGCGCCACCGCTGTCAGGCGCCGGTACCGCCGACGATGAGTTCATCTACCCTGAGCGTCGGCAGCCCCACTCCCACGGGCACCGTCTGGCCGTGCTTGCCGCAGGTGCCCACGCCATCGTCGAGCTTGAGATCCGATCCCACCATCGACACCCGGGTCATGACTTCGGGGCCGTTGCCGATCAGGGTGGCGCCGCGAATCGGCCGGGTCATCCGGCCCTTCTCGATGAGGTACGCCTCGGTCGCCGAGAAGGTAAAGCGCCCGGAGGTGATGTCGACCTGCCCGCCGCCGAAGTTGGCGGCAAATACGCCCTTTTCGCAGGAGGCGACGATTTCCCTCGGGT
>JAPOON010000592.1 GCA_026713405.1 Gammaproteobacteria bacterium | reverse complement strand
GGCTGCGGTTCCGCCTCGATGAGGTTGTAATCACGGTTGCCCAGGCCGTTCAGTGTACCGGTGTTGATCTGGGCTTCCTCGCTGAGGCCGTGCACCGTGGCCGACACGGTTTCAAACTTCTTCGCGCCGGCTTCGAGCAAATCGAAATCGTCCGCAATCGAGCCCGGCATGCCGTGCGACTCGCGCACCTTGTCCAGGCAGGCCATGTCGATGGCCACTGCGTCCTTGCTGGCGAACACGCCGAGGTTCGGTACCACCGGCATGTCGGAAAAGTTCACGCAGTCGCAGCGCGGTGAGATGTCGATGGCCAGGTTGATGAAACCGCACTTCTCGGGGCCCACTGCCAGCACAGCGCCGAGGGCGCCATCGGCGATGGAGGCGTCCGTTGCAGCGAAGGTCTCTTCCGGGAACTCGAACAGGCCGCGCGGCGCCATGATGCCCAGGCAGCCCAGGCAACTGGTGCAGTCTTCCCGGTTCCATTCAATGGTGTCTTCTTCCACCTTGAACAGGTGGTAGGGGCAGCACTCTTCCAGGATGTTCCAATCCGGGGTCTCGGCCTTGCCCTTGAAGTTCTCCGGGTGCCAGACGGCGGAATTGGCGACGCTGTACTTGGGGTGGCCGCCGAGGTGCACGTTGTGCTTGCCACGCTTCGACTGGCAGCCGATGCCGAGGTTCTTGATGGCGCCGCCGATGACGCCCATGGGATGGCCCTTGAAGTGGGTGAGGCAGATCAGCACGTCGGCGGCAGCAATCGCCTGAGCGATGTAGGCCTCTTTGAGCAGGTAGCCGGTGGGCACGTCGACGCGGTAATCGCCGGTGCCGATGAAGCCGTCGGCGCAGATGAACGGGCAGCCCAGTACCGCGGAGCTGAAGCCGTTGCGTTCGGCGGTCATCATGATGTCGAGCTCGGTGGCGCGCGAAGCGTAAGGCGAGTACGTGAGGGTAGTGGTGTCGCACACGAACGGCCTGCCGCCGAGCTCCTTGATGCGATCGGCCAGGGCGCGCGGGAAGACGGGCCGCAGGTAGGCCGTGTTGTTCCACTCGCCGCAGTGGATCTTGATGGCCACGAGGTCGTTCGGCTTGATCATCTGGTCAAGCCCCGCTTCCTCGAATACGGTCAGCATTTTGGCCACCAGACCTGTCTGGGGCGACTCGCTGCGCGCGTCCATGTAATAAACGTCAGAAGCCGTCATCGTGCCTCTCCTCATGCGTTTGCTGCTTGCGGACCTGATCCTGCGCGTCGTCGCGCCGACCCGCTTGCAAGGGGCGAGGGAAACCGAAGCACCGCATGCCCCTGCCGTTGTCTTGACACAGGAACGATAAGGCGTTGCACTATAGAGAAATCCACCGGTCAAGTCAAAACGGCGCGACCCGACGAAGGGGTGTACGAAGAGGAGATTCGCGCATGGCGGCGGCGCGTCCGGAACCGCTGTTTCACTGGTTCATTCCAATCGATGGCGATGGCGTGCGGCTGGGCACGGCGCAGGCGGAACAACCGCCGGACTTTGACTACCTGACGCGGGTGGTTCAGACGGCGGAAG